>CAMBDN010000059.1 GCA_945865355.1 Legionella genomosp. 1 | reverse complement strand
CTGCAGATATAGGCAAAACAGGCACGCTACAACCCAGAATGTTTGCTGGAAATTTTAAGGTGTTAGCTGAACTTGATAATGAAATTCTAGACATTGATAAACAAATAGCTGAGGCTAAGAAGGCGCGAAGTGAACAACTTGCCGAAGTTGAGGCAAGGCACGGTAGTCTCCGAGGAAACATAGAAAGAAACAATGAAGCTGTAAAGGAACTTAAAGGCGAAGTTTCTGCTCTTAACAAATTGCTCTCAGGTATCAAAAAATTGCTATCTGTTTTCACTAATCACCAGGTTACCGTTTAACAAACTGACCCAATTGATTTTCTTGATGCTCAATTTAATTTAGGTGAGATCATTCGTGCCGATGTTTCAGCTGCAGCAACTCTAACGTTTTTGCCACCCGAACTTTACGATGTGAAAGCAGATATGGACGTACAACACGAACATCTACACGGTCTTGTAGACGCAGAGGCTCGGGCTGAGTCTGCTTTGGTCAGAGCTGTTGCAATAGTTAAGAGAGAAGCCGCTGAGGTGCAACCAAGAGAATCTGTATTGTTAGGTCTACAAAGTGAATCTGTTCTAGCCGCAGTCCAACAAGTGGCAGCAGAAGACCGTGCGGAACTAAGAGCGCCATCGCCTCTATTAGACGATGAAGGTTATGAGTCTGAGGTTGCAGTCGAGGTTGCTATACAATATACACAAATGCATAGAGACAAGTTGCGTGCACAAAAAGATCAAGGGGTTGCAATAATTGCTGGTGCAGGAGTGGCGGTGCGTAGTCCTTCTTTGGACGAAGCTAGTGAAGTTTCAACTGATGAGGAAAGTGTTTTTGCACCCATAGATGGTGAAGTTGTGGAGGAAGAGGATGAGGAGTTATCGGTGCGAACAGCCGATACACCAGATCCTTTAGCCGATTCTCATAAATATACACGGGATATGAAAACTCGATTAAGGGGGGTTGTTCCTGGAAGAGAAAGCGGTGAAGAGGACACTGAGCGAACGGGTTTAGATAGTCAAGGTTGAGTAAAATGCATAATCGTTAAGCTTCAGCGGCTTTCATTTCATCGATCAATTGCATCAATGAATAGCAGAGTTGTTGTGTGCCCTCACTACGAATCGCTGAAATGGTGAATACTTTACCTGGCCATTTTAAACCGTCAATGATGTGCTTGATTGTCTCCTGACGTGTTTGTTCATCCGGTATCATGTCTATTTTATTCAATACCAGCCAACGTGGTTTGTTAAGCAAGTCGGCATTATAGGCAGCTAACTCAGCAATAATGGTTTTTGCCGACTGGATTGGATCGCTCTCATCCAATGGTGCTACGTCAATAACATGCAACAAAATACAGGTTCGTGATAAGTGTTTGAGGAATCGGTGGCCTAGACCGGCACCTGTTGATGCACCTTCGATGAGGCCAGGAATATCGGCCATGATAAAACTTTTGTGAGAGGACACACTCACGACACCCAGGCCAGGGTGCAGGGTGGTAAAAGGATAATCAGCAACTTTAGGCTTGGCGCTAGAAACGGCACGAATCAGCGTTGATTTCCCTGCATTGGGTAAACCGAGCAGTCCAACATCAGCTAATACACGCAATTCTAAACGTAAATGCCGTGCTTCTCCTGGTGTTCCTTGGCTAGTTTGTCGTGGGGCGCGGTTGACACTGCTTTTGTAGCGTGTGTTACCCAGGCCATGAAACCCACCTTGCCCAATCAAGAGCTGTCCGCCGGGTTGATTGATATCGCCTAATAATTCGCCGCTATCGATATCGTAGACCATGGTGCCAACGGGTACACGTATGAATAAATCGTCACCTTTTCTACCGGTGCAGTTACTACCCATCCCACATTGACCATTTTCAGCTTTATAGTGACGTTGGTACCGGAAATCAACCAGTGTATTGAGCCCTTTGTCAGCGACCAGGAAGACACTGCCGCCATCACCACCATCACCACCATCTGGCCCACCAAAGGGAATAAATTTTTCACGCCGAAAACTAAGACAACCATGTCCTCCATTGCCAGCTTCTATTTTAATGATTGCTTCATCAACGAATTTCATAATAAACCTAGTTTAAAGTCTCCCTCTTTGAAAAAGGGGGATTAAGGGGGATTTTTATAAATGCATTTACCCCAGCCTTCCTTTGTCAAATGAATAAACCTTAAGGACGTCTAGACCAAGGGTCCATTTTTAAGGTACAAGTAAAAGGGATATGTTCTTGGTGTCCCTTTCTCACCAGAAAAAAATATCATTCTGGTGAGAAGGGCAGGGGAGGCGGATGCAAATACAACCCTTACGGGGTAATGCTTAACTATCTTGTTGTTCTATAACAACAGGATCGATCACGACAAACTTGCGATTATTTGCGCCTTTGATTGTAAATTTTACGTTGCCTGCAATCAGAGCAAATAACGTATGGTCACGACCTAAGCCTACGCCTTCACCAGGATGGAAACGTGTTCCACGTTGACGAACGATGATTTCACCTGCGTTAACAAATTGTCCACCAAAGCGTTTCACGCCAAGATATTTTGGGTTCGAGTCACGACCGTTGCGTGTACTACCACCTGCTTTCTTATGAGCCATTGCTATCCCCTTTTACTTTTACTGGCTGACTTGCCGCTGATCGCTACAATTTTCACCTGTGTGTAGTTTTGTCGATGACCCATTTGCTTCATGTGGTGCTTACGACGTCGAAATTTAATGATTTTAATTTTTTTATGCCGAGCATGTTCGATGATTTCGGCTGTAACCACGGCCGTAGCGATCAGAGGTGTGCCACAGGTAATATCGTCACCATCGGCTAACATTAGAACTTCAGTAAAGTCGACTGTACTGCCAACCTCAGCAGTTATCTGCTCAATCTTAAGTACATCACCTTCTTTGACACGGTATTGTTTACCGCCGGTTTTAATTACCGCATACATAACTATTCTCCAACACGCCTTCTTGGCTTTAACTGGTTCAACAAAGTGCCATATTCTATAAAATATCAGCTATGACTTCAAGTTGAATTTAATTTATTGTACAATGCGCCTCCGTTGCTGGACATTTATGTATAAAATACCGGCAATAAGTTTAACCTGGTCGCAAGGTTATTTAAATTTTTTATGGAGACAACAGATGTCAACGATTATATTAGAAGCTGAAGTAAGAGACGATATGGGGAAAGGTGCGAGCCGCCGCCTGCGTCGTCTTAAAGATAAAGTCCCTGCTGTTTTATATGGCGGCGACAAAGAGCCACAATCCATTCAATTTTCACACAACAAACTTTCGAAAGCGCTAGAATCTGAAAGTATTTATTCCAGTGTGTTTGATTTACGTGTTGCTGGTAAAGTAGAGCGCGTTATTCTAAAAGATTTACAACGCCATCCTTATAAGCCCGTCATTTTACACATGGATTTACAGCGCGTTTCTGCGAAAGATGTGTTAGTTAAGATGGTGCCGTTGCATTTTAGCGATGCAGAGGAATGTCCTGGAGTGAAAGATGGTGGTATGGTCAATCACACCATGATGCAAGTTGAAGTTCGTTGCCAAGCACAATATCTGCCAGAATTTATTGCTGTTGATATTAGTGCAATGGCTATTGACGATGTTTTACATTTGTCTGATCTTAAACTGCCAAAAGGCGTTCACTTGGCGCTTGATCCTACAATCGGTGGACATGACCATCCAGTTGTAAGCATTCATGTAAACAAAATCAGCGTGATCGAAGAAGATGAAGAAGCTTCTGAAGAAGCGGAATCTGAGGAATCAGCAGAGCCCAACGCTGAGAATTCAGAAGAAAAAAACGCTGAGTAGTATATTAACGTAGCTGATATGGAGTTCAGCTCCATATCGGCTTCAGTTCGAGTTTCACCCATGTCTATCAAATTGATTGTTGGGTTGCGAAACCCCGGATCTGCCTATACGCATACTCGCCATAATGCGGGTGGATGGTTTGTTGAAGCGTTGGCGCATCAGTACAATGCCTCATTTAAACCTGACAAAAAATTACACGCTGAATTAACCTGCTTAGAGGCCGACAGTGTATCCTGTAGGGCAGTGTTACCTTCGGTGTTTATGAATCACAGTGGCTTGCCAGTGCAGGCGTTGTGCCAATTTTATCGAATTGAGCCCAATGAAATCATTGTTGCTCATGATGAATTAGATCTTCCTGTTGGGCGTATTAAGCTTAAAACAGGAGGGGGGCATGGGGGGCATAATGGTTTACGCGATATTATTCAGCAATTAGGCAGCAATGATTTTCACCGCTTAAGGGTGGGAATTGGCCATCCGGGTCACAAAGAATTAGTATTGAATTATGTATTAGGTAAGCCTACGTCACATGAGCGTCTATTGATGTGTGATGCAATAGAACGTGGGGTTGCGGTAATGCCTACGGCTTTATCGGGTGGAATTGCAGTGGCTATGAGTCAGTTGAATGGGTAATTTTTAGGGGTATATCGATGGGATTTAAATGTGGAATTGTAGGTTTGCCAAATGTTGGTAAATCAACCCTGTTCAATGCGCTGACGAAAGCGGGTATTGAGGCGGCTAATTATCCTTTCTGCACAATCGAACCGAATATTGGTATGGTTACCGTTCCAGATCCACGCTTGCAAGCGTTGTGTGACATTGTTCAACCACAACAAGCGTTGCCTGCGGTCATGCAGTTTGTTGATATCGCCGGACTGGTCAAGGGTGCTGCCAGTGGTGAGGGTTTGGGTAATAAATTTTTAGCTAATATCCGTGAAACCGATGCTATTGCGCATGTGGTGCGCTGTTTTGAGCATGATGATGTTATTCATGTTGAGGGACGAGTGGATCCATTAAACGATATCGACGTTGTAAATACCGAGTTGGCTTTGGCTGATATGGATACGGTTGAGAAAGCCTTACTTAAAGCCAATAAATTAGGTAAAGGTGGTAACAAAGACGCTATTTTTGAAAAGCAATTACTAGAAAAAATTAAGGTCCAATTGGATGCAGGTTATCCGGTGCGCACCTTGGATCTTACGCCTGAAGAGGCACTCGTTTGCCGACGATTTTTCTTATTGACGGCAAAACCGGTGCTCTACATTGCTAATGTTGCTGATAATGGTTATGAAAACAACCCCTTGCTCGAGAAAGTACGTGCACTAGCTCTTACTGAGAAGGCGAGTGTCGTTGCCTTATGTGCAGCGACTGAAGCGGAGTTGGTTGAATTAGACGATGCTGATCGCCAGGAATTCATGGCTGATTTAGGGCTTGCAGAACCCGGATTACATCGTGTGATTCGTGCAGGATATGATTTACTGGGTTTACAAACCTACTTTACTGCTGGCGTGAAAGAAGTGCGGGCTTGGACCGTGTTGCGTGGTGCTACCGCACCGCAAGCAGCAGGTGTTATCCACACAGATTTTGAAAAAGGTTTTATTCGAGCTGAAGTTATTGCTTATGATGCATTCATTGCACATAAGGGTGAGCAGGGCGCTAAGGAAGCCGGTAAATTGCGCTTAGAGGGTAAGGAGTACATTGTTTGCGACGGAGATGTGATGCATTTTCGATTTAATGTGTAGCAAGATAAATAGATCGTAACTATTCATGTCATCTCGAGCGAAGCGAAAGATCTCCTGTGGGCTATTCAGGGTTTATGTCGGAGATCCTTCGTCAGAAGCTCTTCTGGATGACGTACCTGGCGCGTTATAAACGCCCCCTTCATTGAATAATAAATAAGCTCCATGTATAATCAAAAAACATAAACAGCCTGTAAGATTTATCATGAATAATAAGTTGACGCCAGCTCAGGTAAACAAACTCTTAATTAGCATCAAATCGATAAAAGCACATTTGAATCAACAAACCAGTCAAAATACAGTCGGTGAATTAGCTAAGTTTGAAAATCAATTGACCCTACGACAACTTGAGAAGTGTCTTACACAGTTTCCGCAAACGGGACTGGAAGGTAATTTGGTTGAAATTCTTGCGAAACGTTGGGAAAGAATCCGCAAAAGCTCAATGAGTTACACCGAGAATCCATTCAATATCGTGAATACCTTGTGCTTGAATATAGCAACAGCACTGTCGCCCATCCCTAAAACCGAAGGCGAAATTGATAACTTGGAGCCTGGAAAGGGACCGTATTTTTTATTAATGCCAAGTTTAGCTGTCTCTTGTGATGTTTACCTCAGTAATATTCATCAGTATGCTTTGCACCAATTTATCTTATCTGATGATGAGCGCCGATTTATTCCACTGTCTGTATGTTTAGAGCACTCCACTCAATCTGAGTCTGGTGAGATTGAACATGTGGTCAGTGAGGACGATTATTATTCAAAATTAACACCACAAGAGTTGGTGCGTCTCACTAACCATTCAACACCACTTAAAGAATATTTGCAGGCTATCATTGATTTTAATCAAGTTAGAGTCCATGGCGATAATCTTGGGGCTCAGTTACAACGTTTGCGCTACGCGCTGGTTGGCGGTGGGGCTCATCGCGGTGGTGAAGAATATAATGCGGGGCAGGCTGCAAATGTTGGGATTGCCGCATTTTATGAGTATTGGGAAACAGTGCCTGAGGAAAAGAAACAGCAATATTTTGAAAAATACCCTATGTTGAGAAACATCATTGGACGTTTAACACGCCCAACAGATGCTAATTATCTTGAAATTCAGTATTGCGTTGAGCTGATCGCCCATTATATCGACGACATCATCAACCTTCATCGTCTAGACACCCGATCCCTCGTTGAGCTAGAAGCCAACTCAGAAAAGAAAAAGAAACTATTTTTAACCGCATTAAGCAGTAAAAATTATCAAATAACAGAATCTCAAGCAAATTTACCCAAGGTATTACCAACTGTCTTTCAATTGAATGCTAAGACTCAACAAGCAATATTTAAACATAGTGGAAGCAAAAATGCTTGGTTGTATGCACTTGAATACGCGCCATATGCTTTGGTAGGTTTTAGGAATTTATTGCATCCAAGTGTAAAACAAGATGCGATTCTGACAAAATTTGGAGGACGTGGTAGCACGCCATTGATGATCGCTTCCAGCAATGGCTGCGATGATGCAGTGCGGCTTTTGTTAGATGATGTTGGCGTAGATATTGAAGCACGGGATAATTTTGGCTATACGGCTCTCTTTAATGCTGTGGAAAATGGACAAGGCGATACCATGAATATCTTGCTAGCTAAAGGTGCTGATATGAGAGCCAGAGACTTAAATGGCAGAAATGCTTTGGATATAGCCTTATTGTCTGAACGCTCTTCATTGGTTGACCCTTTGCTACTGCATGCGGCAACGTTGGATGCAGAACAGCAAAAAGCAATATTGAGTAAGGTCAGTTACGGGGTGTATCACAATATTTTAACGTACACGGCCGCCTTTCGTGCCGAGCTTTTCAGTCAAGTCTTAGCACTAGCTATCGATCATAATCACACCACGATTCTGAATGGACGATATAACATTCGTCCGGTACCTAATGCATGGATTAATTTTGAGTTGACCGTGTTGATGATGGCAGCATTAGATGGAAGTGGTGACAATATAAATGCGCTTCTAGAAAAGGGATTAGCTGATATCGAAGCACAGGATGATCACAATAATACAGCGCTTATTTGGGCGGCCAGTAGCGGTAAGCTCGAGCCTCTAAAGGCATTATTAAATAGAGGTGCGCAAAAGGAAATACGAGGCAACCAGGGTAATACAGCACTCAATTTCGCAGTAATAAATGGTCATCGTGATGCCGTAGAGGCGTTGCTCGCTAACAATGCCGATATCAATGCCAGGAATAATGCGGGGGAGAATGCATTTGATCTTGCTCAAAAATACCATCCTGAATTACTGGGTCCATTGCTACTGAAAGCAGCCACACTTCATGTCGAGCAGCAGGCGGAACTATTGAGTGGTGCATCTGCTGGCAAATATAAAAACGTACTCACTTATGCGGCTGAAAAACAACCCCAGCTCTTCAGTTCATTATTGACCAAGGTGATCGAGCAGAATAACACCACTATCTTGAATGCAAGACACACAATAGATGTTCGGGGTACGAACGTTGAAATGACCTTGTTGATGATGGCAGCAGCATTTGGCTGTGGCGAGGACCTGAATAAACTGCTAAATGATTTTGGGGCTGATATTGAAGCTCGAGATAATCTAGCAAATACCGCGCTTATTTGGGCCGCTTCTGGAGGAACAAAGGATGCAGTCAACACGCTATTGCAAAGGGGTGCGGAAATCGAAGCACGAGGTAACGTGCGTAATACAGCCTTATGTTGGGCAACACTCAATGGACGTTATGAGGCGCTAGAGTCATTGCTCGCTAACAATGCCGATATTAATGCTAGAAATAACGAGGGAAAAAATGCGTTGGATCTTGCCTTAGGTCATCATACTGAGTTGCTTGAGCCCCTGCTAATGAAAGCCGCTAGTTTAGATGCTGCAAAGCAAGAGGCGATTTTGAGTCAAGTCTCTGGTGGGACTTATAAAAATATATTGACTTATATCATGCTAGAAAAACCACAATACTTGAGTAAAGTATTCTCCTGTTTGCCCGGTAAAACGGAGTTGGCGATACAACACATGGAAAAGATTAATTTTGATAAGCATTTCCAAAGTATTCGATCCAAATGGTTGGAAATGGAACAGAAGGCCTATCTGCGTCCTAACTCAAACTATCGTAAGGCTGCGGATGCAGCTAAAACACTTACAATAAAAATGGCTCAGGCTACTGATGAGCTGTTCCAGTCAGACACCGCTATCAATCAACGTAAGCTGTCAATATTTAACAGGAGTTGTATAAACGCCATCGATGAAGCCAAGCCAGTTTTGGAGAAGCATCGTGGTTGGAGAGGGGTGTTTGCGGTGTTGCTCCTCGTGTTAACGTTTCCTGTTTCGTTACCGTTATATGCAGCGGGGTTATTCTTTTCTATAAAAACGGATTCAGCAAGGAAACTACAAGCCTTTGAGGAGTCTTTAAGTAGTAAAATGACTACGGCTCAAGTGGTGAGATAGTCGTTTTTTTTTGAGTTAATGATGACTATATTTAATCAGAAGAGTTACTCAGACGAAACGTTCAATCAGTTAAACCTTGAGGAAACCCGAGTTGAGAATATTGAGTTTCAAAATTGCCAATTTAAGCAATGCAAATTGATGGGGGTCACCTTTAGCAAAGTAAAATTTACTGATTGTGATTTTGAGTCATGCGATCTCGATATAACAATGAGTGGTTGGCCTGATGAATAAAATTATAAGGATAGTTCGTCCATTAGGTTTTCCAGAACTTGTATAAAAGCTCAAGATGAGGTGGGACGTTGCAAAAAAATAGGATTGTAAAATATTAGACCACATGCTAAGCTGATTGTGTATTTTGTAAAAATCAAAAATTGAGTTACCCATGAAACAAGCGAACAATACATTATTGTTATCCCAAACCGACTGTTGTTGGGGTATTGTTTCATCTGCTCTCCCATCATTCTCTTCCAACATTATTAGCATTATTCGCCTGTCTTAACGGTGAGCGGACAATAATGCACGTTAAGACAGGATCCCAGCCCACGCCCGCTCAGTGAAAATTTATTCACCTATTTTTTCTATAATAAATGGTATTAGAGGGATTAATGATGTTGGTGTCTTTAGAGTCGAAAAAAACAAATTCTTTTTTAACTTATCCAGTGCTAGTGATCTGTTTAGCCGCTTGCTTTCTTTTTTATAAATATGTATTACAAATTTTTCCAAGCATCATCACTGACCAGTTAATGCAGCAGTTTAATTTAACCGGGGCGGGGTTAGGGGGCTTGGCTGCAACATTTTATTATACCTACATGATGACTCAGTTATTTGTAGGGCTTTTGCTAGACAAATACAGTACCCGCTGGCTCACATCAATGGCTATTTTTGGTTGCTCATTGGGTGTGCTGTTATTTTCGCAATCACAAACACTATTCATGGCGAGCATGTCTAGAGCCCTGATGGGCGTAGGTGTTGCCTTTGCAACGGTGTCTTATATGAAATTGGCTGCGGTGTGGTTTCCTCCTAAACAATATGCGTTTGTTAGTGGTCTATTAGCTACTGCGGCGATGTCAGGGGCTGTGTTCGGTCAGGCTCCTTTAGCTGGGTTGATTGGGCATTTTGGATGGCGGTATTGTTTATCAATGGTAGGGGTAGTCGGGTTTTGTTTGTCTTTTTTATTTCTTATGGTGGTACGAGATAGGCCTAAAGTTTTACAACAAAAAACAGCTGTGCCCACGATCTCTTTCAAAGATGTCCGCCAAGTATTTAAAAACAAACAAAACTGGTTGCTGACGTTATACGGTGGTCTTGCCTTTGCGCCCGTTGCTGTATTTGGTGGTTTATGGGGGAATCCATTTTTAGAGCAAGCTTACCACCTCAGCAAAACACAAGCCGCTTCAATGGTGTCGCTGGTTTTTGTTGGACTGGGACTAGGAAGTCCGCTACTCGGGTGGCTGTCTGATCGCTTAAATAATAGGCGTAACGTGATGTTGGCTAGTACCCTTGTTTCATGCGCAGCAATAACACTGGTGTTGTATTGTCACTCCTTATCCACCGCAAATTTAAGTGTCTTATTGTTTTTATTTGGTTTTGGGCTGGGTGCTTTCATGCTTGTTTTTGCCATGGGAAAGGAAATGAACCACATGTCACTGACAGCCACAGTGATTGCGATGATAAATACCAGTGATGCGGTGCTTGATGCGCTGACAGAGCCATTGATAGGCAAACTATTGGATATGGGTTGGGATGGAAAAATAGTCAATGGAGTCCATCAGTTTTCATTACACAGTTATCATGCGGCGTTATCCGTTTTACCCATTTATTTAATTGTCGGCTCCATATTATTGTTATGGGTCAAAGAAACACCTAGAAATTGGAGCGAATGAAAAGAAGCTTTTTTATAACTGCATTTAACAAATCCCTCCTAACCTCCCTTTTTCAAAGGGAGGGACTTTCAAATGAGTGCTTTTGTTGTTGTTTGATTAAACAGGGGGCGTGTTCCTGTTTAATCCATTTCTTTGTACTCTGTTAATTGCATAAATATAAGGCCAATTTTTTCCGGTTACCAGTAACTCATCGTGTTCTTTATCGTAAGCGATACCATTCAATAAACATCTTGTTGCCAAACAGTAAGGATTTAAACGATTGCTCTCCGGCGTAATGCCTTCTAAATTGATCCAGCCCTCAATCGCGCCATCTACCGGCGAAATAATGGCAATGATATTCGTTTGAAAAATATTTGCGTAAATTTTGCCATTTATGTATTGCAAATCATTTAAATCAGCGATGTTCTGCTGCTTATAATGGGCAATGATAAAGTGGCTTATGGTTAAGGTTGCTGGGTTCAAGAAAACCAATGCAGCACTTCCATTCGTCATAATAAGCTCGTTTTCATCATGCGTTAATCCCCAACCTTGAGAGGACAACTGGAATTCTTTTTCTAGGTGAAAATTCGTTTTATTATAGATAAAACCAATATTGCTCTTGTAGGTTAATTGATAAATATTGTTTTTAAATACCGTGATTCCCTCTGCAAAATATTGCGAAGGGACTTTACGTTCGAGCAATACCTTGCCTGTATTTTTGTCAATTCGACGCAGAAACGATTTTTGATAGAGGCCATTGCTTTCATATAAAAAACCATCATTGACCTCCAATCCTTCTGTAAACGTCTTGGTATCATGAGGGTAGCTCCTGATAATCTGATAACCATAAACAGGGACTTCGGAATTTGCTAAGAGGTTTTCCCAATTAATGGATTGAAAGTCTGCTGTTGAAATGGCAGGCTGGGTTACTGGTTTTTCAAAGCCTGCCAATCCGAGAATTACAACGACCATTAGTATAAAACGTAATAAGCGTATCATGTTGATCCTAATGGTCATTAGCCGGGATTTTTATCCATTGTATTACATTTTCTTTTGGAAGTGTAACATAGGTAGTGTCATTGATTGTTTTAGTGTATGCTACCGGCAATTGAAATTACAATCAGGTATCCCGTTTCCAAAACATTACCGCATTATTTTTGAATGCTATGAATCCTCTCAGGAACAGCAGGTTGCATTATCAAAAACAGAGCTGATGACGGGAACGATTGA
>CAMBDN010000058.1 GCA_945865355.1 Legionella genomosp. 1 | reverse complement strand
TAAAAAAATGCCTTAACTTAATGGTAGTGCTCTGCTACACGCCAACCCCACATCATTATCTGATCTCATTATCATCCTAATGAATTGATTATCAACAAATCCTAGAAAAAAAACATCAAGTGTGTGAAAATGCGGCACACTGTCGGAATAAGATCGATTCTACTTAATATTACATTAATATTAAGTAATTAGACTCCATTAATATTCGTTATTTACCCTAAAAATAGGCTAGTTATCATGTACGCAGAAACGTTTCCTCAATTAAAAGCCAAATATGATGTTGATAATTTTGAAATTATTGCCCAAGCGCTTGATAAGCATTTCAGTGATATTTTTAAGCTGGATGCACTAAATAGTGAGTCATCCAAAGAGATTGCTGTGGGAAGTTACATCGAGTTGTTTGCAGCGTGTATGGAGCGCTTGGAAGGCCTATATACGGTTAATGAGGTGGTTAAAAAACTTCATGAATTGTTGCAAAGTGATGTAACGATCAAAGAAATGGTCTTAAAAAATTTGGTTTTTGTGCCACCAGTAGGACCTCGACCTTCGATTCAGATAGGTTTCTTAGAAAAGATGGCAACCAGTACGCTAAAGATGGCCGATCCAGTTACCTTTATCGATATGATGAGAGCAATACAAGGGTTGGAGCATCTGAAGAAAAATTCTTTTGGTAGTCACTTCCCGTCTATCTCTGTCGTACATTTGGGGGATTTACCAGCACTCGATGCGGATACGCTCAAATATACTCATCAAGCATTAATCGTCAATTTTAACCGCGATTTGAAAGGCGCTCCCAAGTGGGGTGTTGTTAATCTCACTGATGTAGATAATCCAGTTGTATATTGTGAAACAGCGCTAACTGAGCGTGAAAAAAGAGAGCTTGAAGCTGGGCTTTCGGTCAATATTAATCGATTTATTGATTCGGGAGCGAATAGCTTGCCTTCAACGGGCTATACGGCTTTGGCTTGGTTGGATAATAAAATCACCAAAGCTTGGAACTTCGATGTTAATGCTGACTTTGCTGCATTAGTGCAACATTACAATTTCGTGCAAACGGGAGGTGACTCCTCTAGCCTAACCTTTAGGATGAAAGAAAGAGAGGTTGATGAATTTTGTACGCCAGCTTTTCGACGAATTGCCTCAAATTCATTTTCAGACATAGGCTATAGTAGTGATATTACTAGCAATGCCTTTACCGGTGGACGCGCGCTAGTAATGCTAAGCTACGCAGCGGCTCTTGGTAAATTGGCAGGGCATACTTTTAGACCCGGTGATATTGCCGCAGCTATTCAGATTAGTGAGACAGAAGGGTGGACTAATCCTGATATAAAGCCATTTTTTAATAAGTCGTTAAGTACCTTGCCACCTGGTTTTAGTAAAACGATATTACGAAATACTGACCCTATACTGTTAACAGAATCGGCGGATGGCACAACCATATCACTGAATGTACCGGGTTATATTGATATCTATGAATTAGAGCGAGCGCATGACGCGGTTTGTAGAGAAACGGGTACTAATTCTTCTTTGTTAAGAAAAATACCTTATGATGTACCTCGAGCGGGCACCGAAGAAGAGTATATGGCTGTTATGATGGTGCTTACGCTGATTCGTGCCATGGCCAAAAAACGCATTTTGGAAATCAATTTACCCACCCATTTTAACTTAAATCGAGACGAGAAAGAGTTTGTTATTGCGACGCTCAGTGAAAACGCTTATATCACTGAATTCAAGGTCAATAACAACGCGTCTCTTGAAGAAATTCGCACGCAACTTATACCGACTTTTGCTCGTAACCGCTGGTTAGCAGAAAGTGGTTACCGTCCGCCAATGATTGATGACTATTGGAAGCAAGCCGCAAAACACTGGTTATTGCATCTGCGTAATCAACCGGATTTATTGCAGCCATCGGAAGGGAATAAATTTTTTAAACGCTGTGTTGCAGAAATGGGGCTGATGGGCTTGCAGGCGGTTTTGGCGTTGCTAAAAGATGAGAATGAGCGTGAGCTCATTGAGCGGGTATATGGCCTTTATCAACCTGCCTTTTATGCGGCATACCAAGCACATGAGGTTCGGCCTTATTTACAGGCGTTGATCACTCATTTGCGCACAGGGTCTTATTTTCCATTCAGTGAGTTGGGCATTTCTTATCAGCCAGCCAATGATCGTGCATTCATTGAATTATTAGTAGAAATCGATAATCTTAAACGCTTTGATAAAATTACTCTAACGGATTGTCTTGACGATAAAGTCGCATTCAAAGCGTTTCTAACTCAATTAACTCGCTATGCCTTAGATTACAATTGGGTGGGCTTGATTGTTATTCCAGAGTTAGAACAAAAAGAAAATATTGCTGAAGACGTCCGTGAGCTTCGGGCTATCTATCTACAGTTAAATAATGTCATCTTACATAATCGCCATCTCCAGGCGGCGCAAAAATTGATCAAGTCGATTAAAGAGACCAGTGATTTTGCAGACACAGTTCCAGCGATGGATGATGGCGCTGCTGTTGATCACGATGCGCCAGGAGATGAAGAAAAAATAGCTGCTGACGATGGACCTGATGGTTTAGAACGAGTGATTGGGCGCGCTCTGGATAGCTTAGATCCCGATGCATCGTGGCCTTTGAAAAAAGGTGGTGTTGTCCAATTGCAGTTGCAACAACAGCAACAAATTCAGCAAACCCGTCAAGTACAACAACAGCAGCAAAAAGTCCGGGCCCAAGTCTTAGAGGAAGCGATTTCTGGGCAATTGGTTGATTACAATAATATTGACAGGTTGCTAGAAAAATATTTTGATGAATTTAGACGTGAAAATAAGATCTATGACAATTGCGCTACATTAAAGTTTGCTGATGAGACTCTCTTACAAGGGCTCTTTCATACCTGGGTGAATGCAAATCCTAAGGTTGAGGCGCGTCAAGTTATTCATCAAATGACCCTCGATGCGGCAAAAGCTTTGTTACGTAAGCACCGCATTCTATCTTCAGGTCTAAATCCTGACAATTTACCAAAAGGATTTTTTACCCAACGATCAAAAGATGGGCATCTTATTTTATGTTATAGCCCTGAGTTAGCCTATGTAACTACACCTAATGCGCTAACCATCGATCTCGATACCCGTCTGCCAGAGGCGGAGTTTTGGGAAGGGGATTTTCGTCAGTTTGACTTGCGTAAATATTTGGGTGAGGTAGGGCCGATAGATCAGCTTGATTGGCAATACATGATTTTGTTTGCCCAATTGCAACCTGTAAAAAATTATAGCGATGATTTTGAGACATTTTGTGCCCAGAATCCCAGGGTGGCAAGTGTTGCAGGCTTTGCCGATCAACGCGCTAAAATCATTAAGAATTGGCGGGTTTTTCTCCAAGCATGGCAGTATGCTGGAATGGATGGGGTCAAAGCGTTTCTAGCAAAGCCTGCCGCTTCCCTTACTTTACCACTTTCTGCGGCGCGTGAAATTCTTCTCAGAAAACAATCTGATCAGTTGCAAGATTGGGTGGGTAGTGTTGGTGCTACTTTTGATGAGGACTATTTGCGTGCACTGGGCCAAGTTTATTACCGTTATGGTGATGAAGGTGTTGCTGTCTTACTGGCCAAATTTCGCCAAATTGATATGAATTTAGGACGTGCTTTTTATGAGCAATATACCCGCCATGTTGTAAAAGCGAGTAAAAATTTTAATTGCTTCATGTCAGAGGCGTTCTTCAGCACAATGGATGAGATGATTCGTAATTTACGTCCTGCTGCGGCCGAAGGCAATAAACGAGTGTGGCAGACGATCATGGCAAGACATATGTACTCCATTGGTTGGGAGAACATTGAAAAGCTATGGCTAGGCTTCGATTATTTTCTTGCTGAATTAGCGCAGATGGGTCTGCGCTTAGAGGGGCATGAGTTTGATGAAATCGATCCGGAGAACATGTTAGTAGCAATGGATCGGATATTAGAGAGTTTAAGACATATTCCGCAGTTAGAGAAACAACAATCCTTCTTGTTGACGATGGCGCGAATGGATAGGACTCATGGCGGTGTGCATTATGCACTGCAGCATGAAGGGTTTAAATATTTTAACGCAGAACTTGAATTGTATGGGTTTGTAAGGGAGCAGACCTATGCACCTGATTTGATGGAAATTTATAGCTGGAGTGACGCTGAGGCAAGCATCAAAATGAAACGTGCCTTGGCCTCAAAAGCGCGCTTTAGTTTCGAAGCTTATAACGTATTGTCTGAGCGATTGGGTAACGATCGTGTCGAATCTCGACATCAGTTGATGTGGTTGTTGCACCTGCAATACCCGGCCACGGATATTGACGCCACCCTAGCAATGATGGACCGCGTTGATCCGGCGATTTTTGCAATGGTTGCAGAGCATTTGCATGAAGTGGTATACCGTTTGGGTCATTCGAATATTGCTGTCAACTTGGAGGCAATGGTTGAGTTTAGTGCGTTTATCAGGGCTAGGCCGGAGTTGGGTATTTCCCATTTAATTCAACACTATTCTCATGGAACCTTGTTAGAGGCGGTCAGCATCCTGTGGCAGTCTAAACGCTCTTCGCCTGCATCTTTAGAGCAATTGATCGCATTGTTTGCCGCAAGAACTCGAAAAGAGGCGGGTTACTCTGAATATTTCTATCGTGAGGGATATAAATTAGCGACGCTGTTAGGCGCAAGTGATGAAGCGAGGCTTCAGGCATTTTATTTAGCAACAAAAGGGGCGCGTCCTGTCGTTCAAAATGAATTGCGGTTACTCATTACGCAATTGTTTTCCGTTGATTACAACCCAGAAACCTCTAATTTGGCTGCTTTAAGTGACCCAGCTAATTGGGATAGCTTATTGCATTGCATTGAGGAAATGAGTGCAAATCCGACGATGACTGCGGAAAAACGTATTGCATTTATTGAGGAGTTGTCGACAAAAGGTATCGTATTTAAGTATTCAAAACGTGGCGAATTTCGTGCTCTAAATGCTACTGAAGAAGATAGGCCCGAGGGCTTAGGCTTTTTTGTTGACCATGAAGACCGACTTTTGGAGTTCATGCGTGCGCATATTGCAGTTCCTGTTGAAGGTGATGCACAAGATGCCTTGCAACCGATTGTTCGCTTCCTGAAAGTATTACAACTTAATCGGACCTATCTGAATGAGATTGAGCCGTTACTTGCGACGTTGGAACAAACAAAACCAGGACTTTACTGGAGTGCTAGCTATTTTTATGGCTTGTTACGGGCATTGCAGCCAGACGACAATAAGACATCCTTTCCAATTTCTTTGCTAAAAGTGATGTTGCAAGAAGCGTTGATTGGTGCGAAAGAGTTGGATGGTGTGCAGAAAGATTTTCCGCAGGAACTTGCAACGACCTTGCAGATCATTTTGAAAAACAGGACATTTAACAGAAACGAGCAATCGTTGTTGTGTCAAATTGCCTTGCGCGAATTTAATTGGCAAAACAGCAGTGAGTTGTTGACTCGCATCATGACAACATTAGCTGCCGATGGATTTGCTAATGGCCGCGGCTATGCGCTAGAGATTTTGGCACGATGCAAATCGACCGTTGAATTGGCACATCAATTTGAAAATTGCCGTTGGTTGTTGCAGTCGCAGTCGACTGAGCCTGTGGTTGTTCGCCATTGGACGAAAACATCAGCCTTGTGGTTGAAAGCACTTAGTGCTCGTCAGAGTGAGGAGGCATTATTTGCCAAGATTCAATCAGGGACAATTGCTAGTGATCCTGAGAAACAAGCCTTAATTCTTCATATTGTGGCGTGGAGTAGTTTATATCCTGGGCTAAAAGGTACCGAAGCCTACGAATACGAATTGGATAAGAAAGCACCAAAACTCGCTGATCGCTTGGGTGATATGGAGACGGCTGATTTAATCAAAATAGCCACTTGTTATCCACATCAGCCCTCACCAAGTGCTGATGATCTGGTGCGCATGATGAAGAAAAGAAAACGAGACGACGCTCAAGATTGGGATGGTCTCTTGGATGCCTTCATGCGTAAACCTTACCCTGAGCCTAGAGCCGACTACGGTGCTGTGGCATTAACACGCGACGCAGACTTGCAACGGATGTTGGCACTGACACAAATTAGTCGTGGCCATCAACGTAGACCGCTTTCTACAGAGCATACAGCAGAACTAACCCTTATTTTTTCTTACTTAAAACGATTAGAAAATGGGGAGATGAAGGTCGCGGGTTCAAATAAGGCAATTTATGAGATGAACCAGGAGGAGTTAGCTGCTGCCTTCAAGCGCCTGTCAGAAGCATCAACTGCTCGTCCGCATGACGATTTATTGCGCTCACAAGTATGGGCCGTGTTGTTTGAGGTCTTAGCTCGTACAACACGTAAATACCCGCATTTGGCGCAACAATTTGCCTTAATTGCCAATGATGTCTGCATTGATGCCAATTCACGCGTGTTGCAATTGGCAACCGGTGAAGGAAAAAGTCACTTTGTAGCACTTCGTGCAGCTCGACATGCTGGTCTAGGTAAGACGGTTGATGTTTGTACAGCGAAACGAACCTTAGCTGAACGTGATCTTGAAGATTACGATGGAATGTTTCAGTACCTTGGCTTAACCACGGCCTACATTCATCCAAAATCAACGCGTGATACCTATGTCAATAGCCAAATTCGCTATTCGACGACCGGTGATTTATCGCTTTTTCTTGATGAGCAAAGCTATTCAGGACAGCCAATAGAGATTGATCCTGCAAAGCGAGTTGTATTGATTGATGAGTTTGATTTTGTGTTGTATGACGAAGGACGTAAAACACAATATAACTATGCTCGACCAACAGGTAAAACACCAAAGCAAATGACGTGGTTTTATCAAGTTGTGAATGATTTTTACACGCAAGGTAAAGAACGTGGGTTAATCAATGTTAGTGTTTTGCGACCGATTAATCAAAACGTACTTGCCGCCTTCACTCAAACGCTGTTGCATGAAGTTGGAGACAATGAAGAAAAGCAAGCCATCGTTGCCAGTTTGCTACGCGATCCTTTGCAATTGGTGCAATGGTTGCAATCGGCGCATGAAGCGCATGAATTAGAGTGGGGGGTTGGTTTTACCGTACGTGATGAATTCATTCAAGTGGGCGAAGAATCTTATCCTATGCGTGAAATTATTCCATTGTCTTCAGATAACCAAAAGATGGTGGGTTCGACGTTCAGTGCGGGCGTACAGCAATTACTAGCGGTACGGTTAAATAAGGAAGCAAAGGCTAATCATGAACCACAAAATTTCCATATTCATCCAGAAAGTCACATCATTAGTTCGCAGGTAGCGTCACAACGTATGCAGCAGCTTTGGGGACGTTGGGAAGGGTTTTCAGGTACGATTTCAGCTGCGCAAGCGACCGAATTGCATACGGAACAAGGCACGGAAGTTTTGCACGTCCCTACCAATCAGCTGGACTTACGTCATTGGCACAAGCCTTTGTTCTTTGCAAGTTCGGTTGTTGGCAAGACAGATGTTGATAAGCGCTTAGATGCGATTGTGAAGCAAATTCGTATTTGTTTGGAAAAGAAACAATCAATCTTGTTTTCCTGTAGAAATGACAAACAAGTAACGGAGTTGGAAGAACAACTTCGTGGCAGATTGAATGAAGCCGAATTAGCTAACTTTATTTTCTATACCAATGAGGATAAACGAAGTCCAGGTGATGTATTGGATGACAAGCGTGGTCAAGAGTCCTGGCGTGGTGGTAAGAAGCAACACGGTGTTGTGCTTGTTGCCTCAGGATTCGGGCGTGGCGACAACGTTGGTGTTGAAGCGGTATTTTTGTTAGATGTTAACGATACCAACGATATGTTACAAAAAGGTGGTCGTACCGCCCGTAATGGCGAAGAGGGTGAAGTGTTTCGCTTCTTCTTGAACAAAGATTTGGAAACGGATGAAGCCTATTTAAGAGCTGTTCTTGAAGCATCGGCTGCCGATGTTAACATGGTTGACATTGATAACGAGCTTGAAGAGATCCCTGCTGGTGATGCGAATGCGCGGCGTTTTGAGAGTGTGATGCTGCTGAGAGAATATGTTTTTAGTTTGCAAAATGCAGCGAATCAAGGGTATCACCATGCTACAGCACAACTGTCTTCATGGGGCATGAAGTTATTGGGTGCTGTAAGTGATCCAACGCTTCGTCACAACTCGATGTTGAATTTCAGCTCCCGACTTAAACGATTGGAGAAGCGGTGGATTCAAGTTTCTAGCGATCCGGGTATGGGTGTTGCTAACAAAATAGAGGCAATTGAGCAAGCAATCATGGCCGAGTCTGAGGTATTCGCTGAGCGTTATGCGGCCGCTCTGGGTGAAGGTGCTGATGTTGAGGTTACACCGTTTGCATTGGCAGAGCGGCGTGCCACAGAGACGAAGCTAGTCGTTACCGCGGTGCCTAAGCTTACACCCCGCGATCGGGCTATTGCATCCATTTGCAGTGTGCTAACAAGGCTGTCAGATTTGAAGCTCGATGATCCGCGGGTTGCGCAGATTCCTGAGTACCTTGCCGCATTGGCAGGGGATGAGCATCTTGAGCATGATGGTAGTGGTGAAGCGATTGATTTGGTTTCTTTCCATACAATGCGACTACAGAAATTTGCAGAGCAGATAACATACTGTAAGTCAGTTAAACAGTTTGTTGATTCGTTAGAAATCGCTGCCGAACAAGCCGCAAATCCTTCTAAGACCTTAAAAGAAGCACGTGACGCGGTTGGAAATGGAATAGATGCTAGCAATCTATTTAATGAAGTCTCCGATTCGGTTCGTGTACAGTTTGATAAAGCGATAGAGCAGTTACTCCCAGGGCTCCAGGAACAATTGATGATGTTCTTATGTTCTAATTCCTGGCTTTCAGGAACGGGTCGCATCGAACAAGTTCTGCCGATTGTCGAACATTTAGGAAAGTTTTCTCCTGCTGACCAGCAGATGTGGGGTGAGGAATATATTGAACAGATGGGGCATCTGTTGCATGAGATGCCGGCAGACTTGTTAGCGCTGCGGTTTAAGCACAGCAAGCCGATGAGTGTGCGTCAATTTGACGCATTATGGCATGTGGCTCGTCGTTATTCAGCAGATAATAGTCAACTGGTCGCTCATCTATCCTTTTTAGGTGATGTGATTGAACCCGATCCGGAACAACGCTTACGTCTGTTAACGAAATGGGAAGCATGGTCAAGAGGAATGAACACTGAACAGGCGGGTTCATTTTTAACGTCGTTCTCTTCTGTTATGCAAGGTTTTGAAGAAGGTCTCGATTGGGATATCTTTGTTAGCTTGGTCAACAAAACCAATGATTGGTGGAATAAGGGTGGCGAATCAAAATACCAAGGTGATTTATTATCCTTATGGCATCAGCTGAGTGCCAAGGGCGCAATGAAGCCAGTTGCTGTACCTGTGTTGAACCAGTTCGTCAAATGGGGTGTTTCGTTTGCAGGAAAAGAATGGTACCAATTATTGATGCGAAGCTTGGTATTACCAGTAGAACAATTAGAAACGCATCAAAAGCAAATTGAGTCATTATGGACTGAACTTGAGCAAACCAAAGGGAAAAAGTCGGAGAAACTTCAGCGTTATTCCGATTGTCTGAATGGTCTACAGGTGTTTTATAGATTACCTGAAGAACGGATTTCCGCGCTGAAAGGGCCGTTATTAAATCTGGGTGGTGATCGCTTTATACGCACAATGACCATGATGCATGAGCACAGTGCCTTGTTGATAGAGCGCCCTGAGTTAGCCGCAGTAATGGTTGATATCATGGAGGATAATACGCTATCTACGGAACAAATTGAGCAATTCAGCGAGCGTTTTGCGCGCGGGATGCGCATGATGTCTGGGCACAATGCCCTTTTGACAGAACGGCCTGAAGTTGTGACAGCAATCGTTGATTTGATAAAGGATAAGACGTTAGCACAAGAACAATTTGATCAATTGGCCGAGCGCTTTGACCGCTTGATGGAAGTGATGCAAGCCAATAGGGTCTTGTTAAATGCAATGCCTGGGTTTGTAACAGCAATCCTTGGTTACATGAAAGATAAGACACTCACCAATACTCAAGTTAATCAATTGGCTGAGGTGCTACTCTACGCCGCTAAGTATCAACAATCAGAGCATGGAACGGGAAGGCTTGAGCGATTGTTGGCTGGTGTTGACGCGTATAAAGCAGATTCAGAAGGGCTATCGATATTACTTGAGCTCTATGGAAAAGAGCCGACCTTTATTGAAGAGCCATTGTTTGATGGTATTGTTGAGCACCTGAAGGGGCATGATGATGCGGCAGTTCGTTCACAAGTAGCAGATATGGCTATGTTATTTTACAGTGCCGTACGTGAAAGTGATGGTGATCTTGTCAATATGACGCAACGAGCAAGTATCAAGGCAATGTTTCAATTCCATAACAACTCAGAAGCTGTAAGAAATCAGCGTATTTTGTTCATGCATCTGCTCAATAAGCGAGTCTTTGAAACAGGTGGACTGCCCGCTCAAAAGGGTGAGTATCAATGGAGTAAGTCGTGGAATGATTACCTATTAAACCATGGCTTTAAAGCGTATGTTCAGGATACTCAAGCGATTTTAGAGCAGCCTCGCATTGCACAACCGCAAATGAAGCGCGATTTAACGGTATCGCAGCAGCGTGGGCTGTTGAAGTTGACGGATGAATTATCGCTCATTGGTTCGCGTGCGCCTCGTGTAGCTCACAATACATTCTTGTTAAAGTTAGATCTAGCCGATTTGCAGGCTAACTATCAGGGAAGCTGGTTTAAATCAAGAGAGCGCGTAGAACAAGCGAATCAATTGGGACAGACAGTGACCTCCATTCTGAGCTCACCCAATGAAGGTATGGAACAAACTCGCTACCAGAGTGTATTAGAAGCTATTCATGCTGCAAAAATAGCAGCGATGGAAAGTGATCTTATACAAAATCGTAGCCGGTGGTTTAAGATAAATCGCAGTGGTAAAAGCCGATATTTTGAGACCTTAACCAAAATGCAAGACATGGTATTGCGTCATTGGACAAATGATGTCGGTAATATTTTGCAGTTTCAAGAATATCAAAAGTACCATCATCGCGAGTTTAACGATTTGGTGGTGTGTTTACAAACCGCAGTACAACAACAGATGGCCGAAATCCAACTAAGAGCGGATTATGTCCGTGATCGCTCGTTATTGAGGGGTTGGGATAGTTTCTTCGGTCACGGTCCCGAGCTAACGGCTAAGTTAGAGCCGCTTCATCGCTTATTAAGCGAGTTGACTCAAAGAGATGGAAAGGCGTCGCTGACCTCGGCAGAAGTTAGGGGACTGATGGATCACCTGCGTAGAGATGTATCAAAACTACCAGGTCATTTGGTGACTTTGGCCAATGAGTTGCTGGAACGTGGTGTTGCATTGGAAAAACACCTTGATGAGCAGGCGGATTTTATTCGTAGTGGAAGTTACTCACTTGGAGGAGTACCGGCCTAGCATAGTGAGCATTAGGATCTGAGACAATCCATTCGCTCCAATCATCTAAATCGCCTACCTACCGCGGCTTGTCCGCGGTATCCAGTGATCTCCTGGATGGTCTTATGGAGAGGTTATAGACTAATTCTCAACATACTCTATTCATATCGTAGCCAGAATTACTGGTTTGACACATCAATATGCACTACAATAGAGCACATTTTCTATCATTTTGAGTTATCTTTGACGATGAGTATCGAAAAAGTTGTTATTATTATCCCTACGTATAATGAAGCGCTGGTTATTGAGGAGACAATAACTGAGATTTTTCAAGCCACAGAACACATTTCTCACAGTGAAATTAACGTATTAGTGTTTGATAGCAATTCAACAGATGATACCCAAGAAATTATTTCCCGATTGCAAGCAACCAATAAGCAGCTGCATTTAAAAAAAGAACCCAAAAAATCGGGTTTAGGTTCGGCTTATTTACAGGCGATGCGATATGCACTGACCGAAATGTCAGCAGATGTGGTTATTGAATTTGATGCGGATCTTTCTCATCAGCCAAAATACATCGCACCGATGCTTGAAAAAATGAAGACGCATGACGTTGTTGTTGGTAGTCGCTATGTTCGTGGCGGTACCATTCCTAAAGAGTGGGGGTGGCACCGAAAATTATTGTCAGTACTTGGCAATTACATTGCTCGCATCGTTCTTACCCCAAAGTATAAAGATTTTACCAGTGGTTTTAGAGCAACACATCGCCTGGCATTAGAGAAAGCGCTTCCGGAGAGATTTTTATCCAATCAATATGCCT
>CAMBDN010000057.1 GCA_945865355.1 Legionella genomosp. 1 | reverse complement strand
TGAGTGGACAACCTTGGTTTGCAACCGATTTGTCAGTCGTTAATAATAAAATATCAACCACGATACAAATGCTAGGACAACGACAAATGTCGAACGGAGGCTTTAGTTATTGGCCAGGATATGGCGAAAATGATGGCAATCGGTTCGCGTCAATCTATGCCATGCACTTTTTAACCGAAGCACGAGCCCAAGGGCACAATGTACCCACTGAATTATTTAACGCAGGAATTACCTATTTAAAAGACTTAGCAGCACAAAATGCATCAAATATAGACATGGCACGCGAACAAGCCTATGCCATCTATATTTTGACGCGAAATGAAATAGTTACCACCAATTATTTGACCAATCTCCAACTTTATTTGGACAAGGAGCAATCTCTTTCATGGAAACAGAGTCTTATCAGCAGCTACATTGCATCGACTTATCAACTACTAAAAAATCAATCCGTAGCTGATCAGCTGATCGTCGGATTCAAACCGCAAGCACCATCAACTAGCAATGACTTTTATGATAGCAACATTGCTAATGCTCAATATCTCTATTTGGTGGCACGTCACTTTCCTGAGCGTTTAACTCAAATTGGCGATAAAATAACACCGCAATTAGTGGCGGCAATTAATAGTGGTGAACTCAATACTATTCTATCTTCCTATACTAGCTTAGCATTAAGCGCTTATGTTCAACCCGGTCTGAAAACAACCAACACTGGATTGTCAATCAGCGAACAATCGCCCAATCACCAAGAGAAAATAATAGCCACCATTGAGAGTACCTATGGCAAAGCAAATGTTGATGAGAAAGCACAACAGATACTGTTTAATAATCCTAATAAACTTAACTACTTTTACCAACTGACTCAAACTGGTTTTGATGAAAAGTTACCAACCACCCCCCTTCATAAAGGAATTGAAGTCTATCGTGAATACCGTGATAACCTGGGCAAGGTTATCAACAACACAAGGTTAGGCACTGAAATTGAGGTTCATATTCAAGGGCGTTCATTGAGTAATCGTTATATCAGTAATACAGCCATTGTTGATTTATTACCGGGTGGATTTGAAGTTGTTCGAGATTCTGTTAATGCAGCATCGTTCAATTACATTGATATTCGCGAAGATAGGGTCATTTTTTTCGGGGGTTTAGATACCGCAGCCAGTGAAATTGTATATCGTATCAAAGCAATTAACGCCGGCAAGTACACCGTACCCCCCATTTTTGCGGAGTCGATGTACGACCCGAATATAAGAGCTTACAGCCCAGCAGAAAGCATGAGCGTGACAAAGTGATTATAAGGACACACTTTCACATAACTTCTGAATCAGTCCGGGGAAAGACGTTATCCCCAACGGAGTAAAGGATATCTCCGAACAAGGAACACGGTGCCGACGGTAGAAGAGCCTTCACTGCGTTGGGGATGACGCATTCTGGGCTTGTTGAGAAGTTTGAGAAGTTACCGTTTTCCGGATAAGCAGGTTGTTTTTAATCGCAAAAATTTTGAATTCAGTAAGTTAATATATAGTCCTGTAATCACTAACAAACCTGAAATCAACTTCCACAGCTCAAACGACTCGCCCAGGATTAAAATAGAACTAATAATACCTATCACTGGAATCATTAATGTAAACGGTACAACCTGCGAGATAGGATAACGGCTAATTAACCAATTCCAAACTCCGTAACCAATCCAAGTTGATATACAAACGGTATAGAGCAACGATGAAACACCAACCCACGTAGCATGATGGTAGCTATATAGAATACTAGCCGGCCCTTCAAAAATCAAAGTGAGGATCACCATTGGAAAACTGGCAACAAAACACCCCCAAATCACTAGAGAAAACATTCTAACACCACTCATTTTTTTAGTAATGAGGTTTCCTACCCCCCATGAAGCTGCCGCTGCAATAATACATAAAAATCCTAGTATTGAAATATTTTTATCAAGATGAAACGCAACGAGACAAATCCCTGTGAAAGCGACAAGTGCCCCAAGAACTTGCGTCAAACTTGGCTTTTCTCCTAAAACAATTGCTGCAAAAAACATGCTAAAGAATACTTGTATTTGTACAATTAACGACGCCATTCCCGGTGTCATACCTACATCCATTCCCAGGAAAAGAAACGTAAATTGTAGTGCAAACATAACCAAGCCATATAAGATGACAATCCTAAAGGGCACTGCTGGTGGTTTAATAAAAAATATCGCGGGAATACTCGCTAAAAGGAATCGAAGTGCGCAGAGCAATAAAGGAGAAAACTCATCCAGACTCATCTTAATAAAAATAAAATTCATACCCCAAATAACCACAACAGATAGGGCCAGCAAGACGTGGGATAATGGCATTGCATTCACAATTAGTGATAAAAACTCAAATTATACCGTAAAACACAGGTTAATGCTTGCTCTGCGCTGGTGTGCTTCTATATCGGGAAATTAACACGTATTACAGTAATACCGTAAACGTACCTGAGATACCTTTTTTCGCGAGCGTTGACTTTAAATTGTCTGCCATTCGTTTGTTTGCAAACGGGCCAACTTTCACAATAAAACGTTGTTTATATTTTTCAACAAATACAGGCGATGCCGTTAGTTTTGATAACTTTGCGCGCAACGACTGTGCAAGCTTTGCTGAACTAAATGCACCTGTTTGCAAATAGTAATGAGCAACATGAGCCTTCCCAGAACCTTTTACCGACAAAGCCTCTATTTCAACAGGTGCCGTTCCCTTAGGAAAAACTCCCAACTTAACTGCAGCAGCGTAAGAAAGATCGATAATCCTGTCACTATGGAATGGCCCTCGATCATTTACCCTCACAATAGCAACCCGCCCATTGCTTAAATTTTTTACTCGAATGTAAGTTGGTAGAGGTAATGTTTTATGTGCGGCAGTCAATGCGTACATATCATATGCCTCACCACTAGACGTGCGCTTGCTATGAAATTTGGTACCATACCAAGAGGCTATCCCACGAGCACGATATCCACTTGAGGAAGTCATCACTTGGTAGGTTCGTCCATCCACCTTATATGTACCAGGATTACCATACCGACTTAATGGCTCTCTAGAAGGGAACACTTTCTTAAAAAAAGAAGGTAGAGGTCCTGAAGGTGCACCATCTTTCTCGCTAGGTGCACTTTTCTTTGCATTCTTTTGCCGAGAATTACCACTTTGATGAGTATCTATAGGATTGGTTTGACAACCCACTAGCAAACTAAATAAAACAATCGATAAAGCGTATCTCATTCCATCCTGCCTATTATTTTTTATCATTATACCTATAACTTCTCAATAAATCTGGGAAACGCCATAGCGAGCTGTTACTTATACCCACCCTACAAAGCTTATTATAAACATACGACACAAAAAGGAAGTATGATCCATTTCGAGTTGCCTTTGGCTGTGTTAATATAAATGCATTTTTGACTATCAGGTAAAAGCATGAGCAAGAAACCTATTTTTTCAACAAAACCACTATTATTCATCGTTATATTACTTAAAAGTGGCATTTTTTTTGCTAACCCACCGTTGTCAAACGATACCATCCATCCTACAAGTGTCAACAATAATCCGTTAATAACACCATCACCACCAACGCTTAATGCCAAAGCATACATCCTCATCGATGTTAATAGTGGCAAAATTATCGCAGAAAAGAATAGCGAAGAGAAACTCCCGCCTGCCAGCTTGACAAAAATGATGACGCTCTATGTTATCTCTACAGCATTACGTAATGAGCAAATTCATTTATCTGATCCAGTGCGTATCAGCCAGGAAGCTTGGAAAATTGGTGGCTCGCGTATGTTCGTAAAAGAAGGACAACAAGTTAGTGTTGAAGATCTGTTAAAAGGAATTATTGTCGACTCTGGAAATGATGCATGTGTTGCCATGTCTGAACACCTTGGTGGAAGCGAGACGGGTTTCACTGAAATCATGAATCAACAAGCTAAAAATTTAGGGATGAATAACAGCCACTTTACCGATAGTACGGGTCTACCCAATAAAGATCATTTTACCTCTGCAAAGGATTTGGCGACACTTGGAAGAGCCTTGATAAATGACTTCCCACAATACTACCATTGGTATAATCAAAAATGGTTTACTTTCAATGGAATACGACAACCCAATCGTAACCGCTTGCTATGGCGTGATCCGCAAGTTGATGGATTAAAAACAGGGCATACCAATGATGCAGGATTTTGTTTGGTTGCATCAGCAAAACACGAAAACATGCGTTTGCTGTCAGTTGTACTAGGCTCACCAACAGAATCAGCTCGTTCAGACGATAGTGAACGCTTGATTAACTACGGATTTCGCTTTTTTGAAACGCATCAGCTTTACAAACGCGGAACGACCATAACTGAGTTACCTTTGTACAAAGGTCAACAAGATAAACTTACTATTGGTCTAAGTGATGATCAATTTGTTACTATACCTAGTGGCCAATATCAGCGTTTAAGCATCAGTACCAAAGTACCTAAGTATTTGCAGGCTCCATTACAAAAAGGCGATCAAGTCGGTGAACTTGTGATTCATTTTGATAACAACGTTATCGCCACTCAACCGCTTTATGCTTTGCAAAGTGCTCCTCAGGGAGGAATATTTACGCGCATGAAAGACTCTGTCCATTTAACGTTTAAACGTTGGTTTAGTTCTTAAGCTGCAAGTTGAGCTAAACGATGAAACGCATAGCTTACGTCAATGGTGAATATGTTGCTGCAGCAGATGCAAAGGAAAAAGGCCTGCATGTTCACCTCGTAAAAGATATCCGTTGGATGCTGTGTAATATTAAAACAAACTCATTCATTGGCAACAAGGTACCTGGAAAATATTGGCGACAAATTGAGGCAGCATATCAACAACTCATTAAGGATTCCAATGAAAAATAACCAAACCTTGATGGAGTTTCCTTGTCATTTTCAAATTAAAATTATTGGCACCAATACAGATACATTTTATACTGAGGTGACAACCATTGGTCGTAAGTACTATCCAGACACCAAGGACGAATCCATCAGCAGAAAAGCAAGCCAACAAAGTAATTATATAGCCATCACTATCACCCTATATGTTCAGGACCAGTCAACACTTGATGCACTGTACATCGAATTATCCAGGCACCCTGATATTAAAATGGTGCTTTAAAATGGTTAATATTCGTTCCTTAGGTCTGAAACCGTACCTGGATATTTGGGAGGATATGAAGCGGTTTACTACTGAGCGCAATGAAAATACCATTGACGAACTTTGGCTACTTGAACACCTGCCTGTATACACTCAAGGTCAAGCTGGAAAAGCGGAACATATTATAAACGCCAGCTCCATACCAATTGTCCAATCAGATAGAGGCGGACAAATTACTTATCATGGACCTGGACAACTTGTTGCGTATACACTAATTGATATTCGCAGGCGAAATATAGGAATACGTACATTAGTTTCCAAATTAGAACAAGTGCTGATAAAGCTACTGCACCATTACAACATCTCGGCCCAAACTCGCTGCGGTGCACCTGGTGTTTATGTAAATGAAAAGAAAATTGCATCCATCGGTTTACGAGTTAAAAATGGTTGTACCTATCATGGGATTGCATTAAATGTAGCGATGGATTTAAATCCATTTGCAGGTATCAATCCTTGTGGCTATGCACAGTTACAAATGACTCAAATGAAAGATTTCATTGCAGAAATTAGCATTGAAGAAGTTAATAAACAATTCATGAAGGTTTTTTTGAGTACCTTTGAATCGTAACTATGAACGGAGCGGCCTTGAATCTTCTCTTTAAACATGTGACGTTATGCACCTCTACACAGATTATATAGAACCACTCACTTTCTGGTTACAAGCTCATCCACACTGGGCCTTATTCTTTACCTTTATTGTTTCATTTAGTGAGTCACTAGCGATTATTGGAAGCATTATTCCAGGATCTATCACGATGACAGCCATTGGCATCATGGCAGGATCTGGTCTCATGCGCATCGATTTAACCTATTTAATGGCAACATTAGGTGCTATCGCAGGAGATGCTGTCAGCTATGCTATTGGCTACAAATTTAGTGATCGTATATTAAATATCTGGCCATTTAAAAACCACCCTACCCTCATTAACTACGGTCAAAATTATTTTGCAAAGCATGGAGCAATAAGTGTTCTTATTGGTCGATTTGTTGGACCCGTTCGTTCCATTATCCCGATGATTGCAGGGATGATGCACATGAACCATTGGCATTTTTTAATTGCAAACATGTTATCCGCTATCGGCTGGGCCGTACTTTATGTCACTCCAGGGGTTTTAATTGGGGCGGCAAGTAGCGAATTATCGACAGAAAGCTCAACACGCCTTTTTGTTTTAATATTGATATTGCTCATTATCATCTGGTTAACCAGTTTATCAATTAAATGGTTAGTTGTTCACACCACTCCATTTTTGCGCACACATTTACACAATTTTTGGACGTGGTTAAAAGAACAACCACGATTATCATACTTAACGAAAATACTATCCCCGCACAATGAAACAACCCATCACTCAACGGCTGGACTAATGATTGTTCTCATTATTTGTTTTTTTGCTTCAATCATCATGATCACTTTAGCCGTACAAAGTTCTTGGGTTGCTATGATTAACAATCCGGTTAACCTATTTTTTCTCAGCTTACGAACACAACCGTTTGATACTTTTTTTGTGTTAATACACCTTATTGTCAGCCCCCTTCCCCTATCCGTCTTTCTTTTGTCAATCGTTCTATACTCCTTCTACAATCATAATTGGCGAGCATTGAACTATTGGTTAAGCTTAATCTTAACAACGGGGATCATTCTCTTTCTTTTGATACGCTATATAGAGCTCCCGCCAATAAATGGGTTGACAAAGCCCATACTACCACCGACGTTTCCCGACGCGACCTTAACCTTATCAACGTCCTTTTTTAGTTTTTTTATTTTTTACATTAGAAAACGTTACCAGGCAACAACCATGCTGATATTGCACGTGCTTTTGTTCATCCTGTTAACTTTAGCAGGGATCGCTGTCATCTATTTAGGCGATAATTGGTTGACCAGCGTCATCACCGCTTATTTAATTGGATCAACAGTGAGCATCTCCCATTGGATATTTTACCGACGTCATGCAACGCTTCCTCAGCAGCAACCACCGGTAATGATCTTCGGCCTTCTACTTTTTGTGTCCACGTTGTTTGCATATGTTTTATCGTTTAAAAAATTAGTTCGCACGCATAATTATCATGTTGCACAATACGTAATTACTGATCAAGTCTGGTGGAACCAACAGCAACCGCTACTTCCTATTTATAGTACTAATCGAATCGGACAAAACAAGGGTTTGCTGAATATTCAGTACCTTGGATCAATAAAGAAACTACAACAAACATTAGAGGCAGCGGGCTGGAAACGTCAACCCAATGCATTTCTATACTCATTAGTTATGCGCGCAGGAGGACAGCATACAGCCAATGAACTGCCGTTAATGGCGCAGCTTTATCTAAATAGAAAACCCGAATTAATGATGACCTTTAATACAGATAATCCACAGATTTTTATCATATTACGCTTATGGCGCTCTAATTATCATTTACGACACTACCGACAGCCCATTTGGCTAGGCAGTGTCACTCGCATTCTAGATTCAAAACAAATGAGTCCAGCACAAGGCCTACAACAATTGCAGCAATCTATTTCTACACAAAGTTATATCATGAAAGTGTTAGATGGGTTTAAATTCAATCAAATGATACTACCTAATCGACATGTTCTGCCGTTTCCAACGCTTTCCTCACCCATGATATTAATGATAAAGGACGCTTCCTCTCAAAAAGAACCAAATTTGTCAAACAAATAAGCTATAAATGTTGTTGGTGTACTGTATAGTGATATAAAATGAATTTTGTTGTAACACCTAAAGTCATCTTGATCGAAGCGAGAGATCTACTCAATGCCAGACAGTTTTGATTCTGGAGTTCCCTTTGCGAAAGATCCTTTGAATGACATACAGAAGGCGTTACGTTTAGCTTAAAATGTTGCTACGAGGGATTGATGCAATGAACACCCTATCAACTTTACTCTACGATCTGCTTCCATTGGTAGGTGTTATTCTACTTGTGATCGGTATAAAAACAGAACGCATGAATTATGTTATCACAGCACTTTGGCTTTGCCTTATCTCCTTGCTTTTACATTATCAAACAGCTGGAGGCGAAATATTAGGCAGCTATTTTGGATATGAGCACGCTGCAGTATATTCCGTAAATCTCCTTGTATTGCTCATTTCCTTACTGTATCTATTTTTTAAAGCTCCTGTTCTTCAAAATAAGCACATAAGATATGCAACAGGATTTATCTCTGCCTGTTTAGTTGTTGGCGGCTCGCTGTTGCTAATAAATCTATGGATGAATGCCAACTTTATTGAAAATCGACGTCCAGGAACACCCGTTATGCAAGTGGCAACATTTACTGCACTAGATTATTGCTCCTATCGATATGTTTTTTACCGAGTAAGCTTGGATGGTAAAATCAGTTACCTATGCCCCGACCATTATGGGATTATTCCTTCTATTGGCCATTTAGATGTATCGCCTGATTTTGTACTCAATCATTTGGTTCACCAAATCGATATAAAAAAGAAGGCGCATAGTAAGTCGCATAGAAAGACTGAATGATTTTTTATAAGTAACACGACTTAATATTTCACTCATGTTTTTTATGGCTACAAATTGTTGTGTTACATTATTTTTGTTACCATCGTGGAAAATAAATTAATACCTGGAATTATGCGTCGATTGTTCTTTATCTTTCTATTTGTAAATTGTATTCATGTTTTTGGCATGGCACCTAAATTGAATATGAATAACGCAGTTGAACATGCTATCAAACGTTACGGTATTCCAACGGAACCTTCTCTAGTAAAAATGCTTGCCAGTTCAGGTGTTAATTACCCACCGCAAGAAGTTGCATTATTGGCCTTCAAACAAGAACGTCACATTGAACTGTGGGCAAAAAATGAAAACCAATCTTGGCACTATATCCACACCTACCCAATCACTGCTTTTAGTGGGCGCTTAGGGCCTAAATTGAAAGAGTATGACCTGCAAATCCCTGAGGGCGTTTATCGATTGACGACTCTCAATCCTTTCAGTTCTATGCACTTATCGATGATGATCAACTATCCAAACAGCTTTGACCGGCTCCAAGCTAGCAAAGATGGCCGAAGTCGATTGGGCAACAACATTTTTTTACATGGCAAAGCATTTTCAGTTGGATGTCTTGCTGTTGGTGATAAAGCCATTGATCAACTTTTTCTACTTGTCTATCGAGTTGGGTTAAATCAAGTGCAATTGATCATTGCACCCAATGATTTACGGCGGTCAAAACCGGCAACATCAACCTTTGCACAACCACGCTGGTTACCTGAGCTTTACAATAATATATCCCAAGCATTAAACAAATTCCCCGTATCGCACACGGTATTGGCCGCCAACGATTCAAAGGGTGTTCATCAGAGGCACTACTCATCTAAGAAAAAATGACCCTGCATTCCGCTTCGCTTCATACAGGCTACATTTTTTAAGATTTCATTCGTGCTCAGCAGCAACAACAAAGATTCCAGGCGCATTTCGCAAATACTCATGATAATCCATGCCGTAACCAAAAATATAATGATCATCCACCTCTAAACCAACAAAATCAGCATGTTTTAATCCATTTTCAACACGTTTATGGTGTTTATCCACCAAAACTGCGCTATAAACTTGGGTAGCACCCATGGATTTAACTTCAGCCAGTATAGCCGCCAAAGTTACACCGCCATCAAGTATATCATCAACAATTAATACGGTACGCCCACTTAGTGAGAGGCTAGGCTTAACCTTCCAATGCAATTCACCGCCACTAATTTCACCCTGATAACGTGTTGCATGCACATAATCCACTTCTAGAGGAAAATCCAAACGAGGTAATAAATTCCCTAAAGGAACCAATCCACCAACCATCACACATAAAATAATTGGGTTTTTATCGTGCAACTCTTTCTGGATCTTAATTGCCATATTATCTAGGGCAGCCTCAACCTGCTCTGTGGTATAGAGGCAGGTCGCTTTCTCGTAAACCTTTTTAATTTTTTCAGGGATTGTCATTTGGTTTCCTAGTGTTGTTAACACGTTAAAAGTGACTTCTTCATCATTTGGTAGGTTTGCCAGGTAGTGGAAAAATACTCACTTTATTTGTATCAGTTGACTTATCACGTACTTTGGCAACGCCATGCTTACTTACTTCATCAATACGAAATACAGCATGCATCGGTATATAAGTCCGTTTAACACTATTAAATTCCAATTTTAATTTTTCCTCGGCAGGATCAACGACCAAAGATGTATTCTCGCCAAAAACAAAATCTTCAACGACAAGAAAACCGAACATCTCACTTTCACCCACTTTTTGGGCGTATATTTCATAAACAGCATCAAGATAAGCGAACGTTACTCGATACAGTATTTTATTGGTCATGTAAGACACCAGGCTTTAATAATACATCAGGGATGCAAGTATACAAAAACAACGACAGGATCGCCAAATAGTATTCAGCAAAATATTTGACCTAGACGCATTATCTTAAAGAAACCAATGCACTATGACTCTTCATGTCTTATTTTTCCAAGCGCCTGTAATGAGGCTTTTTGTTGCATTAGTATCTCTGCCGCTACCACATCAGCCAATACTCGAGGAGGACAATGTTGATATTTCTGTACAATAAGACAATAAAACCCGGCTGGAAATGGCCAAATCATCTTTCCCATCTCATTGAGAAACGAAAGTCTACCTATCAAAAATTCACTGGATACCGGTGGTATATAATAAAAGCTAGTCAGTGCACATTGTCGATATCCACGCTGTAGCATCATTCGCTTTAAGGCCAGTGAGGAAAGCAATGTAGCACTACCCGGACCAAAGCAATTCAAGCGATGCCTTCGCAAAGCCATCCCCCAAAAACCACAAGGGTTCATCCCCCAAAATATGGCATACCCCATCGGTTTCAATACTCTGTCAATTTCATCAATCGGATTTTTTCCGTGCTCGAAGGCCTCTAGGGTTAATGGAGCAATAACACAATCAATACTATCCCTCTCTATGGGTAACATGGTCAGCGAGGAAATGAGAGCCGTTTTTTGTGGCACAATACATGGAGTGACTAACCACTTATGACGAAATCTCAATGATTCTAGCCAAAGATTATCGCCGCAACTACCCAATTGTAATAAAATTTCACCGCTAAACTGCTCACTGACGTGCATGATTTCAGCTGCAAACGCATGAGCAACACGATTTCCCTGCGGGGTAATAAACCAATTGTCTAGCGCTCGATATTTATTTGCTTGTTCGTCCAAAAGCAAGATATCTGTCCCTAATAAATAAAAGTGTTTACATTGGTAACGTCCCACGTCATTTCAAGCGAAGCGAGCGATCTCCTGAATGCTACGTAAAATTTATGCTGGAGATCATTCGTCGCAAGCTCATCAGGATGACGCACCTAAAGAGTTACTTACATTTTTACTTGTACCACAATGTTACAATTCACAGCAACTGATGCCAGCACTCGGGTTTTCATTTGCAGAACTGAGCATCATTTCTAGTTCATCGACTCTTTTAAAATATACTGGTGATTATTAATGCGCTACTCATTCTTTTTGTCTATAGTTATCATATATTTATAGATTAAATTGTATATTATGCCGACTATAGAAGAAGACCATTTGCAAGGAATCGCGCAGCTATTAGTGCATGAAAATCTTTTGGAAAATGAAAAAGCACTTAATTATCAAAAGCTTGCGCTATCAAGCAAAATGACCCTTCAACAATACTTGGTTAGTAACGACATCATACCCGCAAGTGAGATTGCACTCGTTATAGCCAAAAATTTTGGTGTTCCAATGATTGATCTTGAAAGTGTCGATCTAGACTCATTACCAATAACACTTGTCAGTGAAAAATTGATACGCCGCCACACTCTAGTGCCATTATTTAATCGTGGCACACAACTCTACTTAGCGATTGATGATCCAAGTAAACAAGCATCGTTAAAAGAAATTCAATTTCATACTGGACTTTTTGTCAGTCCTTTGGTCGTTGAAACTGACAAACTACTTGAGCTTATTGATAAATTACTACATCAAAAAGAAAACCAAGGGCTATCTGATTATTTTGAGGAGTCCCAGGACATTGAGGGCTTGGAGATTAGTGCAGAAGATGAGGACAAGGAAACAGAAGCATCGAGTTCAGCCAGTGATGACGCACCCATTGTTAAATTCGTTAATCGAATCTTAGTTGATGCCATTAAAAGAGGCGTCTCTGATATTCACTTTGAGCCTTATGAACGTGAATATCGTATCCGTTATCGCCA
>CAMBDN010000056.1 GCA_945865355.1 Legionella genomosp. 1 | reverse complement strand
TCCCTAGCGTCGTAATTAAACCAGCAACCAGTGAAAAATAACGACGTGGCAGCCAGTGCAGCACCAGAGATAAGACCCCAACAAAAGCAAAAGAAGATCCAAACCCTACTAAAAACCGCCCACTGCCAGCAATCATAAAGGACGATGAGTAGGAGAACATCAAAGAGCCAAGCGCACAACATAGACAGGCAAACGTTAAAAGTCGGCGGGGTCCATATCGATCCATCAGCATACCTACAGGCATTTGCATGGGTGAATACGCAAAGTAATAAAACGCAGACAATTGCCCAAAAGCAGAGGCAGAAATATGGCCAAAAGCGGCACTCAACTCACTTTGTAAAGCACCAGGAATAATTCTTAGTATAAATTCGTAACAGTAAAAAAGTGCGCCGATGGTACATACAAGCGAACCAAACAGAATTTGCTTTCTCTTGGTCATATTAACGTTTAACGTGGATGTTTGCGTGAGCATGTGTTTCTCTTAAAAATAACGTTAAGAAAGCCGCAATCACAATGCCAATTGGAATAATCGACAAAGCAAACTTATAATCACCTGCGGTATAAAGTTGTTGCATTTTATCTTCTGAGAGAAGCGCCAATGTGCTATTACGTTGGATTAAACTCCAGTCCAACAACCGACCAACTAATGGTTGCAAGAACATGGCGCCAATCATCACAATCATATTTGTCATAGCAATAGCTGTTCCTGCCGCTTCATTAGGACTCACTTCGCGACCTACAGCAAAAACAATCGATTGAACGCTGTATAACAAGCCCAATATAAACATGAGCACACTGAGTGATGAGGCATTCAACCCTGGGGCATACAAAATAATCATCATGACAATGGCAGCGCCAACTGCGCCGATCTGCATCGGCAATTTTCGTCTTTTTAATTTATCTGATAGGAAGCCCATCAGAGGTGCACCGATCGTAAAACCTAAAAACAATATTGAGTTACAAAAATTAGCACCGCCCTGAGTCAAACCATGCGCATGTCTCAAGTAAGAAATACCCCACAACTCAGCAAATACTGTTGTCGGCAAATACACCAAACACCCATACATTCCGTTGATCCAAATCTGCTTATTACGGACAATAATACCTAAGTCAATCATGTTTTTCTTAAAACTATTGATCGTACCGCCATGGGATTGATGTCGTTTGTGATCACGGATGCCGAACCACAAAACAAATATCAAGACGATACCAAATATTGCGGTAAAATTGACTGTTTCCTGCCAACCAATCCACGTCACCATCCCACCGAGCAAATTATCACCAATCATCGCGCCAATTGTACCTAGCGCCGTTGCTATACCGGCAACCATTGCTAGTTTGTCTTCTGGTAACCAAAGCGTTGCAAGTTTTAATACCCCCACAAACGCAAATGCAGACCCTAATCCTACTAAAAATCGACCGGCAGCAGCCACTGCAAAGGAAAAAGTGTACGCAAACATAAACGTACCTAATACGCAGATAAGACAAGCGAATGTCAATAAACGCCTAGGACCAATGCGATCCATGAGTACCCCGACGGGCAATTGCATAGGCACATAAGCATAATAGTAAAATGCAGACAACAGCCCAAATCCTGTGGCAGATAAATTGAAGTGAGTACGTAAGGCATGCTCCATCACACTTGGAGAGATACGAAGGAAATATTCATAGGAGTAAAAAATTGCCCCAAGACCGCATATTAACCAAGCACCCAACATATACTTTTTATTATTGTTAGTAGACAACGCAAACTCCTTACCTTATTCGGTTAAGCCTGAATACTAATATAGCGCTTATACATCCAATTGAGCACTAGTCCGACTGACCCCGCTTGCAATTGCTGCATTCGCTACTGCAAGTGGCACTCGTTCACGCAATCGAGGATCTATCGGTTTTGGAATAATATAATCCGGACCAAAATCCCAATTCGTAACACCGGGATAATTGTCCTTCACCTCTTGAGGAACTGGCTCATGTACTAACTTACGAATAGCATCAACAGCCGCTATCTGCATTGCCTGATTAATGCATGTAGCTCGGACATCCAGTGCACCTCTAAAAATATAAGGAAAGCATAAAACATTATTAACTTGATTCGGATAGTCACTACGACCGGTTGCAATAATCAAATCGTCACAAGCTTCCAATGCTAATTCAGGCCTGATTTCTGGGTTAGGATTACTCAAAGCAAAAATGACGGGTTTAGGTGCCATTAGTTTTAATAAATCTGCGCTGAGCAGATCAGGTTTGGCCACACCAATAAAAACATCTGCGTCGACTAGCGCATCGGCCAAGGTCCTGCAATCAGTTGTTCGCGCAAACGCAAATTTATACGCATTTAAATCTTCACGCCCGGCATGAATAACCCCTTTACTATCTAATAAAAGCATATTGCGTTTATCAGCGCCCAATGCAACCAGTAACCGCATAGAAGCAATCCCTGCGGCACCCGCGCCAATACATACAATTCGAGCTTCTGATAGTTTTTTCTGTTGCAACTCCAGTGCATTGAGCAAGCCTGCAGCAACAACAATCGCCGTGCCGTGTTGATCATCATGAAACACGGGTATCTGTAATTGGTCAATCAGTGACTGCTCTATTTCAAAACACTCTGGGGCTTTTATGTCTTCGAGGTTGATTCCACCAAATGTTGGCGCAATACGTCTCGCCGTCGAAATAAAGGCTTGTGGACTTGGCGCATCAACCTCAATGTCAAAAACATCAATATCGGCAAAACGCTTGAATAAAACAGCTTTGCCTTCCATCACAGGCTTACTGGCCAAAGGCCCTACATCACCTAAACCGAGGACAGCACTGCCATTGGTCATCACCGCAATTAGGTTGCCTTTAGCTGTATAGCGATAAACATTTTCTGGATTTTCAGCAATCGCCATCACCGGCTCGGCTACACCAGGCGTATAAGCAAGCGATAAATCATCTTGTGAATTAGTGGCCTTCGTCAAACAAATACCAAGTTTCCCTGGAGTAGGAAATTCGTGATAATGCAAGGCTCTCTGTTTTAACTCATGTTCATCCAAAATGCTTATCCTCTCGTACGAAATGATCATCCAACAGAAAATCATATATAAATATAAAACTAATGAAAAGATATTTTGAAAAAAAAAGGCGCATATTTACTGCGCCTTTATCTTATTTCATTGTTTCTTATAACAAATAATATCTTCTGACAAAAGTGTTGTAAAAAAAACGCCTATGCGTCTGTCTGATTTGCACCATGAGATTTGTAACGATCGCGGAATTTTTGTACTCGTCCACCCGTATCCACCAATTTTTGTTTACCGGTGTAGAAAGGATGGCAATTTGCACAGACTTCAATGCTTAGATCATTGCACAATGTTGAACGCGTTTCAAATACATGACCACAACTACAAGTCACGTTAATGGTCTTATACTCTGGATGAATCGATGCTTTCATAATACTACTCTCTCTTATTGCATGACGAACATCGCCACCTGATCAACGCCAGGCACCATGCTCTCTATAATTCAAAATGACGCAAAACGATATCAGAAATGACGGATTAAATCAAATTTAATGTAACATAAACCTTCAGCTTCTTGATGCAACAGTGCATCGCGGGGCGTCAGGTAATCCACCGTCTGTTTTCTTTAATCCTCTTTTTTCACTACCCCCTGCTTTCATAAAAGCTCGTTGTTTCTGCAGCGAGTTCACTTTGTCTAAAAAACTTGGGTGAAAACCGTTTCCATTATCTTGTAATGGTCAACTGAACTTCACCTGCTGTTAACTGTACTTGGAGCGTCAGAATCCAATTGATTTGTCCTGCCATCCGAGTTATGCGCGCTAATAACGGCATCTATCCCATTTTTTTCAATCTCATAAATGCTTTCCCAGGTTAATTGCCATGCGGGCGAGCTTTCAATCGCTTGACGCTCTCTAACAGTGCAAGCAGAGGTTGCCGCATCCAAAAATCGTTGTGCAATAAAGATCTACTCGATCTCAAGTGATTGAGCGAAACGCAATCGATAATCACTATAGGCGGCCACTCCGGCATCATCCTCTGTAAAATAGTCTTGAAGATCAATATGCATTGTAGCGGATAAATCACTTTGATTTTCTACAATTGGAAAAAGGTTGGATTCTTGTCTATTTTGCATGTTGCACCTCATCACACGCCCAATGACTTAATTATAGATCACAACGAATATTCTTGATTTTTTTGACCAATGATTGCGCCGATTGATTCTTGCCAATGTTTGCGTAAGTATTTATTTGATCATAATGCTTAGAACCTACCGCTTTACAGCTCAGTATAATGTACACAAATTAGTCTAGGGTCTGTTGGCAATTCATTTTCTCAAATTCTCTAAAGTACCTAAATACCGTGACTTGTCCACGGCATCCATAGGACTCCTGGATGGCGCGGACAAACTTTGTCACGTAGGCCTTATAGAGCAATTGTCAACACACCCCCGGCAAGCAGACGACCATCTCTCTAAGACAGAAGCTGAACTGCCCCCGCATCATCTATAGAACATGTCGATATCCAAATTAACCCAAACAGGCGTGTGATCGGATGGTCTCTCGCTTCGTCGTGGCTCAACATCGATACAACTCTCCAAGCAAAGAGCATTTAGCGGCTCACTGAGTAAGATATGATCGATACGCAACCCGCGGTTTCGTCGAAAACCAGCAGCACGGTAGTCCCACCAACTAAAATGATTTCCTTCTTGCGTGAAATTGCGAAAACTATCTTTTAAGCCCATCGCCAACAGGGCAGAGAAAGCCTTGCGCTCTTGTGGACTAACCAACACACAACCGACCCATTCTTCTGGTGAATGCACATCTCGATCGTCTGGTGCGATATTAAAATCGCCAACCACTGCTACATTGGGATAAAGGCTTAATTGTTGTTCAATAAATGCGGTCACATTTTCTAACCACATCAATTTGTACTCAAATTTATCCGTTCCAACAGCTGCACCGTTAGGCACGTAAAGATTAATAAGACGAATACCGGCTATAGTGGCTGCAAGGATACGCCGTTGTGGATCATTGAAACCAGGAATATCGGTAACAACCTCCTCAACAGGATGCCTGCTAATAATTGCAACCCCATTATATGTTTTTTGCCCTGAAAAACTGACATGAAACCCATGATCATTAAAAAGTTGCGTTGGAAATTGTTCATCGATTAGTTTAGTCTCTTGCAAAGCAACGATATCAACGTGAGATGATTCAAGCCATTGCAACACTTGCTCCAAACGGACTCTCAATGAGTTAACATTCCAGCTCGCCAATTTAAGCACAGAATGCTCCTTGATAATCGATCAACACAGGGGCATGATCTGAAAATTTGGTATCGCGATAGATCCCCACATTGGCCACAGCATCAACTAAACCTGGAGTAATGACTTGATAGTCAATACGCCAACCAACGTTTTTCTCCCAAGCCTGTCCGCGATTTGACCACCACGTGTATTGTTCGGCGTCCTTGTTTTGTAGGCGAAAGGCATCAACGAAGCCCATAGGCCCAAACAATTGATCAAGCCATGCGCGTTCTTCGGGTAAGAAACCAGAATTTTTCTGATTTCCACGCCAGTTTTTAATGTCTATATTTTTGTGAGCAATATTGTAATCCCCACAAATAATCAACTCGCGCCCCGCTGATTTTAAGTCTGTTAAATGCTTGGCAAAATGTTCAAGAAACTCATATTTGACGGCTTGGCGCCCATCACCGCTGGTACCTGATGGTAGATAAAGTGAAATCACACTCAAATTAGGGTAATCAAATTGAATATAACGACCTTCTTCATCGCAGTAACTCAAACCAAATCCTTTTGATATTTTCAACGGCTTCTGGCGCGCATAAATGGCTACACCACTGTATCCTTTTTTGACAGCATCAAAATAATCACAATGATAGCCATCCGGAAAATACATTGGGTCAGGCGTTAACTGATCTATTTGTGCTTTGGTCTCTTGGATACAAACAAAATCAGGATTTTGGGCCTGTAGCCATTCATAAAAACCTTTGCGAGCAGCAGCACGAATACCATTGGCATTAAAACTAATTACTTTCATTAAATCTCTCTTGTTTATACCCAGTGCATCCCCTCGCCCCTTGGGAAGAAGGTTAGGAAGCGGGGGATTTATTTCACCGATTGATGCATCTGCAAAGCAATACGACCCAAGCGCTCACCCAATCGCTTCGCCAAAGTCATTTCATCTTGACTCAACGGCTGATCATTGCCTACTCCAGCAACATGGGTCACTCCATAAGGTGTACCGCCGGTTTGCGTCGTATTCAAGGCCGGCTCTGTGTATGGCACACCTAAAAAGATCATCCCGTGATGCAACAGTGGCAACATCATACTTGTCAGCGTTGTTTCTTGGCCGCCATGCATGGAAGCAGATGATGAGAAAACACTGGCTGGTTTATTAACCAAATCACCGGCAAGCCACAATTCGGAGGTCCCATCAAGAAAATATTTCATCGGGGCGGCCATATTGCCAAATCGAGTAGGGCTACCCAGAGCCAACCCAGAACATCCACGTAAATCATCCAATGTAGCATAAGGTGCACCTGCATCAGGAACCACTTTGTCCACCGCTTCACAAGTTGCTGACACCGGAGGTACCGTTCTCATACGCGCTTCTATGCCATTAACATGTTCCACACCACGCGCAATGTATTGTGCAAGCTGCATAACAGCCCCACTTCGTGAATAATATAGGACCAACACATAGGGTTTAATCATCAACAAACTCCAATTTACTATTTTTTATGCGATTGTAGAGCTCAACCTGCATTTGAACAGCAGGATGCACTATCTGATGGACGAAAAGCAAGCGTAAGGCAGTCCCTCAAAAGAATCAGCAACAAAAAACTTGCAGTCTTCTATTCCGTAAGTAGCAAGGAAAGTTTTTTCTTCATTAAATCAAGATAAAACAGCTCTGGTTTTTGATTCATTTATTTCCCTATAAGCTCATTTGAAGAACTCATAACACCTTGTGTTTGTTGGGTTGAAACGCTTAATGCGTCCTTGATATTGTCCGTTAAAATAGCGTGCGAACCTTTGCTCATTCTACTATACAAAATGACATCAAAATGTGTTCCCATATTATGAACGACTAACAAAGGTCCATTAATCATCCTTAAGAAGCAGGGGTTAAAGATCGAATGCTCCCAATCGATGTATTTATTTTGGCTGTATTCGTCGTCAACAATCTTATTGTAATACGTAAATCCAATATAATTGTGTTTTGTTCCTAATGGTCTAATCATCTCTTGTAGCCATTCATTGATATACGATCCTTGACTCATATTCTTAAAGTAGACGGTGAGAAGATCTTGGATGTGGTATGCAAATTCTTGGGTTGAGTAATGAGTGCTGTCTAGAAATAACGGCAGAACGGATGCTATATTGGTGATTAAAGTTTTAATGCCTAGCACGGGTAAATTTCGATTGGAAAAAGTCAACCTAAAATATAATTTGTTGACTGAAAATTGGTTGGAAATAATCTGATGCAGTAAAAGAATGAAAATGACACTGTAAGGGAACTCTTGCAGCTGATTTTTCTGAGCAAAACCATCAACTTTGTCTTTTTCGATGGAAAAAAGAGTTTGTTTTTGTTCTAAAGGTTTTATTGAAAGCATGTACAATTGGTTCATGTACTCAAGTGGATCAATATAAGATAACCGCTCCATTAAAGCATTACGATCTTGGATATGAGCCTTGACTTGATGCATACAATTTATGGAGTGGATTTCCTCTTCCAGTTTTAGGCATGGAGCGTTATAAGTGCCTTCATATCGTCGGAAAATCTCTTCGCGAGTCAGCATTACCGACCAACCATCGATTGCAATGTGATGGAAAAATATGACTAAATACCTTCGATTCCATCTTTTTTGAATATAGATTCTGACTAAATTTTCAGAATGCACCGACGTCTTAAGTTGCTCAAATTCTTTTTTTGAAATAAAAAACGCTCGCCTAAGCCTGAAATTTGATTGTCGATTTGCTTGCACAAAAAAATACTCATCATTGCGGCGTACAATCTTGCAAGACAGCATAAAGTGATTGGATAGCGTGTCAGCAATTGCGGTTTCCAGTCGTTTTAAATCGATATCACCCTTCAGACAAAAGGAACTCATAAAACAAAAAACGGGCTGACTATCAATTGGGCTTGATAATTCATGCCAATAAAAGCGTTTAAAGATAGGGTCTATTTGAACAGAATGAGCCTCATAAGGGTAATCTACATTCGGATCGACAAGACAAGACTCAATATTGGATATTGTCACATCATCGGAAATTTTGGATACTTCCAGCCATTTCCCCGTATTTTTGAAAAAGGCTTCCGCCATATTAAGATAGTCTATCGACTCAAGACCGAGATCGATAATTTTTACATTTAGCGGAATGGATTGATTTGGAAAAAAACGCTTAAAATACCCAATGAGGAACGAACTGTCGCTGTCTTGTCGCTTGTCCTCATGCCGCCCCCTGAAAAACACATCGTTTTGATCATTCATTACATTTTTTTGAATGGAAAAATAATCAATTTTCCCGCTTGTCGTGAGTGGAAGATCTTGCGCGAAACGGTATTCATTGGGATGCATGTATTTGGGTAAATGCTGACTTAAGTGTTCTTGAATGCGCGGTATTATTTCATTATTTGGTGAGGTCCCATGAATCATTAAAACAATATTGTTCTCAACAAATAATGCGATAAAATCCAGGGACTCGTTGAAAACATTTTTTAACACCAGCTCAATTTGATCGAGGTTAATGAGTTGACCATACTGCTTAATAGACCGAGTAGAGCGTGAACAAAAAAATAATTGACCATTCATTTGTGTCACAAGATCGCCCGATTTAATAAAACGCTGATTATCCAGTATGATTTCATGCGTTCGGCTCAGTTCGAGATCTAGATAGGCTGTAGCAATGTCACCTGCGATGCATAATTCATTACCCATTGCAGCATCCGGTACAATTCGATAATCACAGCCGTTGCGAAGTTGACCTAAGTGAAACTGTTCGGTTTCAGACAATGGGCCCGTTATTTTTTTGAAAAATGGGACTAAAAATTCAGTTGCACCATATAAATTGTAAAATAGGGTGTCATTTTTGATGTGTTGATACCAGTGATTAAAGACACTAACATCAATCGATTCACCACTTAATAAAATAAGGCGTACTGAAGACAACGAAGCTAGAAATTTATGCTGTTCAATATGTCGCAAAAGCGTTTTAAAGAAAGTGGGGGTCAAACTTAAGATGGTAATTCGCTGTTGCTGAAGGATAGTTGTTATGGATTGGAGTTTATTTTTGCAGTTATTCCCAAGAAAACGTAGATGGATGCCAGAGAACATAGGTAAGAATAGCGCTCGCAGCGATGCAACAAATGAAAGTTCTGATGTAAATAAGAAATTGTCTTCTTCAGTAAATTGAAACTCTTCAAGACACCAGGTTAAATAAGAGGACAGGGTGTTATAGTGATAATGCACCGCCTTGGGTTGGGCGGTTGTTCCTGAGGTAAATAAGATCATTCCAGGTAGTAAACAGAATTTTTTTTGTTGAACTTGCGAAATATAATAAAGAAATTGTAAGTGCTCGTCTTCTATCAACAGATTTTGTAAATCATCCGCCATGTTTTGGCGCAGTTCCGGTTGAACCCACAATAAATCGACCTGATAATTTTTTAAATACGTTTTAATCAGCTCCGAAGAGGTGGACGTATGAATGGGAATATATGTCTTATTGCTGATAACCAGCGCATAACACAAGCAGAGTGATTCAATAGATGGATGACTATAGACAAGCACGGTATTAACATCGATTTGATTCAGCCAATCGATATAATCTATGATTTTTTTGAAACACCGTTGGCAATTTAAATGAGTAGCGTCGTCGTCAGCTGAAAAATTATTTTGCTTGGAAAATATGGCGTCCAGTAGCATTTCAGCCAACTTATTCTTCCTTTCCATATCATCCCTCTTTAATCCAAACACCCTCGTTCCTGAGGCGTTCCTGCATTATATCCCAATCATTGGGAATAAGGTTAAGAAAACTATCCATGGAATTTTCAAGTGTTAAATAGGGACCTGCGATAACAGTCAAACCGATCAGGGGTGTTGCGATAGTAAAAATTCCCTTTTAAAAAGAACTCTTATTCTGAATGAGTTACTCGTTTAATCATCCACGTACTCCAATTTACTATTTTTTATGCGATAGTAGAGATCAACCTGCATTTGCAGATCAGGATGGCACTACCCCATGGACTTGAAACGAAAGTTAACGGAGAAGCTCGCCGTAAGCGTCCAATTTATCGGCTTTGTTGCACGCCATTTTATTGATGATGATTGCCCTTATCGTGCATCAGCGCTGACGTTTACCTCTATGCTTGCCATTGTCCCATTAATCACCGTGGGATTTGCTATTTTATCAATGTTCCCTGTCTTTCAGAATTTAGCAGGCCCCTTACAAGATTTTATTTTTGCGAATTTTGTTCCGAATACTGGCAAAATGATCCAAGACTTCCTGCATTCGTTGGCAACACAAGCCACCAAAATGTCGGCGATGGGCGTGCTATTTTTATTTACCATTGCATTGCTGGTCATGTACACGATTGAAAGCTCGATGAACAAAATCTGGCGTGTGCATTCATCTCGCCACGGTTTATCTGCATTTCTACTCTATTGGGCGATCGTCTCGCTAGCGCCCATTTTGCTAGGGATGAGCATTGCCATCAGTTCGTATTGGCTCTCCTTGCCCTTTATTGCCGACCACACTGTCCCAACACAGTTAGGCTATCTGCCCTTTCTATTATCTCTTACAGGTTTCACCTTTCTTTATGTTGTGGTCCCAAATTGTCGCGTACGTTTTTTGCATGGGTTATACGGAGGAATCGTCGCCGCCTTGCTGTTTGAATCAGCCAAACTCGGGTTCGCTTATTATTTAACACACTTTAATTTCTACCAACTCCTGTATGGCGCATTCTCCACCGTGCCCATTTTTTTTATTTGGATCTACTGGGTGTGGCTCATTACGTTATTGGGTGCTGAAATCAGTTACGCTTTATCAGCACATCACCAAAGACGCCCGGGACAACCCCTGGATGGTTTTTCCCATGCGCTGTTATGGTTGTATCAACTTCGCTTGGCACAATTGGAAGGCAAGGAATTAACCATCGACGCGTTAATCAATGCAAGTCAGCATGCATATACCGTTGATGATCATGACATGCTAAGACAACTCATTGACTTACAATTAATAAAAACGACCGATCAAGGTCACTATATATTGAGTCGCGATTTAAACCTTTTAACCCTCTACGAGCTCACGCTATTGTTGCCTTATCGCCTACCAAGTTTAGCGGAGTTAGCCCAACACAAGGAATTGATTATTTCGGGCTGGCAGGAACAAATTCAAAAAGCGGATGCGTTGTTGAAAGAAACGTTGAAGATGAGTTTGGCAGCGTTGTTTGAGGGGAAATGATCCTGTATTACGCTTCGCTGCATCCGGACTACCGTACTGTCTTTAAATGACGATGTCTCATGTCATTAAAGACAGTCATTGTGTTGATGTGTTGCCGTGACACAGCACCTATCTTAATGCGATAGCATTTGATAAAGGAGTGTTGTTTTGCAGCACACAACTTGCCAGTTGACCTGAAGGTAGAATGTCGGCTCTATAAACCCCATTTACTGCTGAAGTAATATAGAGTGTTGTTCCTGTTCGATTGATTGCAATCCCTCCGAGATAAGCCAAGTGCTGACAGCTTTCAGGACCGATCATGCAGTTGGTCAATGCCCCATTCCGTTTGTTTACTGCACAAAAGTAAATGTAGCTCTCGGAAGGAGAGTTACTTAAAAAATCTGACACATAAGCAAACGTTCCACTAGGGTTTAAAGCAATCCCATGAGGGTAATGATCAAAATTTCCATCTCCCGTTTCAACACATGGAGACAAATCACCGCTCAAAGGATCTACCAAGCATTTAAAAACAGGGCCCTCAACCGTGCCATTGCTTGTATAATACAAATAAGTCCCTAATGGATTAAAGGCCATATTGTTATTAGCAAATTGAGCATTAATTTCCTCAACACAGCCAGTCAACTGCCCATCGGCTTGGTTAACGCTACATTTGTAAATTTTTGAAGATTGTGTCGTAAGATACAAAAAAGTCCCAGCAGGATTGAGTTGAACACCATAAATATTACCTACACCTGGAAGAGAACCATCTGTCGGCATTGTGTTACAAATACCAACACTCCCTGAGCTTGGATCAACGTCACAAAGATAAAGGCCACTATTATCGGTTGAAACGTGACCTTTCGGTAAGGCTGTGTGACAGGGTTAGCATGATTTTGTAGAGTACAACCTTCTTAAATAAAGGAGGTTGACTGCATGAACAATCTAAATTTGTCATCAGTAGGAGAAGCATTTTCACAGTGGCGTACTGAGCGCTA
>CAMBDN010000055.1 GCA_945865355.1 Legionella genomosp. 1 | reverse complement strand
AACGATGGCGAGCATACTTTTTTCAGCCGCTAATTTTTGATCGGTGGATAAAAAGCGAAGATCGCCAGTTGCTAGCGCAGTTTTAGCAATCACATTTTCTTTACCAAACGCCAGACCTTGCGAATTTTCTTTTTCAAAATTGACCTTGGTTCCACCGAGAATAAGACCAGGGTTAAAGGTTAAATACTTTTCTTTAGAAAGTTGGGTGCGCATGGTATTCAGAATGCGTACCAATTCAAAATTCGCGCCATCGCCGATTGATTCCCGAAAAATTTCGGATGAATGAGCCTCATTTCCTTGGACTGTAAGTGTCCAGTTGGAGATACCTCTGCGTCCCACTGATCCCGTATCAATGGTGATCGCACATTCAAAATCTAAAGCAACATCACTTTGATGGGCCACATCAAATAATGGTTTTCTAGAGATAGATGTAGGTTTTCCAGATTCTTCTTCATCACCGGTTAACACAACGGTAATAGACGCACCATCTAATGCGTGACTGGCTTGCAAAGCTTTCAATGCATAAAGAATAACCACATCGCCCCCTTTATCGTCGACGACCCCAGGGCCTGTGGCGGTGTTTTCATTGCGTTCAAATTTTTGAAATGGGCTATCTTTAGAAAAAACAGTATCTAGATGACCGATGAGTAGTACTCTTTTTCCTGTTGTACCTTTATGCTGCGCAATGAGAGTGCTGGCTCGATGCATACTAGCTGGTTCAGCAATCCACTGCGTTGAGAAGCCTAATTGGTCAAATTGCGTTCGCAGTAATTCACCAACCTGGTGAACGCCAGCAATATTTGTTGTTCCACTATTGATGTTGACCAGTTGTTCTAATAATGACAGTTGATCAACTTGATGTTGAGTTATGTAATGATTGATTTTCGTTTCAACAGGGGACAGGGATGTCGTATGCGCGGTTTGGAAAAAAAAAAGCCCTAGTAGCGTAAACAAAGGTAAAGGTGATTTGGTTGTTGACATTTTAACGGCCTAAATCCTAAGATATTTAGATACTACCAAACGCATCGCCCCTTTGACAGGGCACCGTTTAAACAGCTACGTGTCAGTTCGGCACAAATTGGGGAAATCGCAGTATTGACAGGTACTTAATCGATTGGGCGTTGGTGGGCAGTGGCCGATGCGGAACTCAGTAGCTAACTGGGTTAATTGTTGGTGCCATTGTTGTTGAAGATCAGACCATGTCTCACCTTTCTTTAAGGCACTCACCCCACGAACCGGCACATCATCTTCACTTAAACCACTACAAGTGATACGACCTGCTTTCAATTGCACAAAGAGCAATCCATTAATGTCGTTATCAAGTAAAGCATAGAGTAATAGTTGCGGGGCTTCGGGACGCTCCTCATTCCATGGTTTGTTTAGTGGTAGGCTGCTTTTATAGTCAATGACCCACTTTTTATCGGATGCGATCTTATCGAGTCGGTCTACACGGAGATGGAAATCAATCCCTGCCAATGGAATGGTGAAACTCTGTTCTAATGCATCCACAACAAACGATGGGCGTTGTTTTTCCCAGTCAAGGCTAGCATTGATCAGGCGATGCAAACGAGCTATTTCTACATCTTGTATGAGTGGAGAAAAAGAGTGACTACGTTTATTAATAAGTGGTGCGAGTGCGCTACGTATGGCGTTCTCAATTTGTTGATGCAGTTCATCGGGTGTTAATAACAACAGATGTTGTTGACTGTCTAAGCCCTGCCATAATAAATCGAGTATTTTATGAATGAGTTGACCGCGCTCACTGGCATCTGGCCCATCCGTGACTTTTGGAGTTGGCTTGGCGTGTAAACGGTGTGCAGCAAAGGCGCGAAAAGGGCATTTGGCTTGATTGGCTAACAACGCGGCGCCACCTCTCACCGGCTCTGTTGGTGTTAGCGGTAGAAGGTAATCTTCGCTTCGTTCAATGAGACAAAAGGATGAGCCCTGTGGTGCTTTATTTATTAAGGTGAGTTCAGGCAAATGTCGAATCAAAGGGCTAGGCAGATTGGGGCTGTCTCCGGATAGACGTGGGTAGCTAAAGACACTGTTGTTACAACCATTTTGTAAACGTTGTAACAATTGCTTGGCTAATTGCAATTCTTTATCGGCAACAGCATGTGGCATGTGATGCTCACGCTGCAAATCAAGTGGAATAAATGCTGATAAATTTGTTTTCTGTGGTAAGCATTGATCGGTAAGTCCGCTCATCCACAGGCTATCGAAGTTGCAACCAGATGCTTCTAACAGGCCAAGAACTTGAACAGGGGTCGTTGATTTTTGTGCTTGAAAAATAGTTGATTTTGCTAAGTCGTGCAAAGCATCTAATGCCTGCGTTTGATTCATTTCGGTGGTGATGACCGATAAAGGAAGAAGCTCATCCAACAGGGTGATAAAACGCTGAAAACATTGGTAGCTAGAGGAATGAAGGGGATACTCTCCTGGAAACCCCAATTCGAGCAGGCGATTTTTAAACAGACCTATCCATTCAGCAGGTGATGCGACTGCGGGGTAATCTGATAAATGGTTGAGTACCTCAGTAAGCTGAGGGGCCTGGCTGCTTAATGCTTGTATCAATGCTGATAATGATAGGTTGGTTTCTTGCAGCACGGCGCTGTCTTGCATGACCTCTGATCGCGCGTTGAACTCTGTTTTAGATCCGGCCAGGTAGGGAGAATGCAGTAATAACCGTGCCTGATGGTTACTGATGGGTTGCTTATCTAGACGGAGCCAATGTAGGGCATGCGCTACTAGCGGGGAATCAATGAGCGGTTGCCCTAGAGAAAGATTGAACTGGTTGGGTGCAAAATGTCGTTCTAGTAATCGTTGTAGTCGTGAGGATTGTGCTTGTAGATCAGGAACAACCAAAGCGATGCGTTGCTCACCGGTCGCCAATTTGTCGGTAACCCATTGAACCATCTGCAGGTATTCATCTTGGCTATCTTTTGCCGGATATTGGTGCGTGACAGAGGGTTGATCCGCTAAATCATATTGGTATTGCTGAGTGCCGGCGGCAATCATTGCTTGATGCAAGGTCCGTTGCTGTGGGGTGTAATCATCAAAACAAACCCAAATACACGATGGATTTGAATTAAAAAGGTCTGGATAGGTTAACAAATGGCTGGCCAGTTGCTCTTCGGTGATAGCACCAAGCGCATTTAATTGGTGTTGCAGTTGTTGCTGCCACTGTTGAAAAAGGCGTGTTTGTGGGGTTTGTGCAAACGCTGGATGGTCGATGGCAATTTGCCAATGTTGACAACGTGTCCATGCATCTTGCACCTTACTCAGCAAACCATCGTTGCAGCATTCTGATGATTGGATCAGTACTTGTCGCCACAAATAGCGTTGTTGTTGTGAACCAAGCACAATAGGGTGCGTTACGTTTGTGTAGAGGTGGCGTGCCTTTTTAAATAGAGAATGAAGATATGCCTGATAGGGAAGACAGTGAATATTATCCCAGATTTGTATATCAGATGGGGTTTGTTTAAAGCAATCATGTAACAATTGGTTGCTTAACCGATTATTAGGCGTAATGATTGTTGCGCCATTTTTTATCGCCGTAAATAGGGCGTTTTTACTGTGAATTCTGTCTATTTTTAGTCTCTCTTTGCTGCTTTAGGGAGCAGTAGACGCATTAGTATAAAGCTATTGTTTGAGGTTTACCAAAAAAATCAATGTAGAAGCGGGGTGAAATCATACTTTTAATACGTAGGTCTCAATGTTTGCCATTTCTGCGTCGTTGCGAAAATGACAAAATTAGTACAATTTTAATGAATAAAAATAGCGGATTGGAGCTACCTATAGCTATCGTTGTTTAGCTTGCTGCTCTCTGAATATCACGACCGCCCGCGCTTACGTCTTTACCAACCCCTTTCACCGTATTACAACCCGCTAGGAAGGTAAAAGATGAACAAATTACACAAACAAAAATCAATTCCATTATCTTTTTCATGATTAACTCTCCTTAAAATTAATAATCTATCAATAGTATAGCGAGGAACCAGAGATTATCAATCAGATTGTGATCAAACAAAATAACAATCACACGCTCTGATTTAAGCAGTGGGGCATTTTATTACAGTTCAGGCTACACTTAATTTATGCAGTAAAAATGGAACGAATATGGATATTATCCCGTTTTTTAAATTAATGGTTGATCGAAGTGCTTCAGATATCTTCTTTAGTGTAGGCGCACCGCCTTGCATGAAAGTAGAAGGGATTACCGCTCCTATTGGGCATAATCTAATTAAATCGCAACAAATGGTTGAAATAGCTAAATCAATCATGAGTGATGCGCAGCAAAAGGAGTTTGAAGAAACATTAGAGTTGAATATGGCGATTTCATTAGAGGGGATTGGACGATATCGTATCAACTTGTTTCGTCAACGGGGTGAAGTAGCGATGGTAATTCGCTATATCAAAGGTGATATTCCTTCAATCGAAAGCTTACAACTACCTTCTATATTAAAATCAGTGGTGATGGAGCAACGCGGTCTTGTTTTAGTGGTAGGAGCAACCAGTTCGGGAAAATCGACAACTTTGGCGGCAATGATTGATTATCGCAACAGTAATCATTTTGGACACATTTTAACGATCGAAGATCCCATTGAATATTTACACCAACACAAAAAATCGATTGTTGATCAACGTGAAGTAGGCATTGATACCCTGAGCTATGACAGTGCTTTGAAAAATGCAATGCGTGAAGCGCCTGATGTGATCATGATTGGTGAAATTCGTGACCGAAATACGATGAAACACGGTATAGCATACGCAGAGACAGGGCACCTTTGTCTATCAACGTTACATGCTAATAATTCGAATCAGACCATGGATCGTGTGCTTAATTTCTTTCCCGAAGAGGCGCGACAACAATTGTTGCTGGATATGTCATTAAATTTACGTGCGATTATCTCATTACGATTGGTTCCTGGTTTAAATAATCAGCGGGTGCCGGCAGTGGAGGTGTTGCTGAATACACCTTATATTAGTGATCTAATTGAAAAAGGCAAAGTTGATGAGATCAAAGAGGTGATGTCAAGAAGCGTTGAGCAAGGGATGCAAACGTTTGACACCGCTTTGTTTGATTTATATAAAGCAGGGAAAATAAGCAAAGAAAATGCGATAGAATATGCGGACTCTAAAAATAATGTTGGTTTGAAAATTCGTCTCTCAGAAGAAGGTAGTTTGGATGATGGTGGTGATTTAAAGATTGATTCAGAAGATTTAGATAAACTGAAATGAATTCACAAAATATGGACAGTTTGCTATAATTATATTCATTCATCTGCAATGGTTCTTACATGCCGTTATTTTATCAGCGCAACTTTATTCGATTAGGCAATCAATCGCAACAACATGGGCATGTTGTTTATACGCACGCCCAATACCAGCCAAAGCCTAATGTAGATGCAATACCCATTGTTTTCAAAAAAAATAAACAAGACAATCCGTTGTTATCACAATTGGAGGTCGGCTTTGGTGAACTTGCTCGCTTGTTTTTAGCGCCGTCGTTAACCCCCCCGCAGGTATTGGTTAAAGATAATAAAAATAAAACCGTAGGTGTCGCTTGTGAACACTTGTCGTATACCATTGCGCGTCGGGAGCTGCTCCCCAATTCATTTTACAAATTCCAAACAGAGGGGCAGTCCGGTCAGCCGCAGTTGGTACAGACCGATGTCTGCGATACGGATGATGTTCCGTTCCACTTTTTGAAGGAGTTTCGTCCGGGATTTTTTAGTGTTTTGAAACGTGCGGCCGAAAAAGGCAAGATCAGACTGGACATGGAGTCTCTAGCTCAAGTATTGACGGGGTCTTATACGCTCGAAGAAGATGACCTACATAAAGGAAATTTAGGTTTTTATGTGGTTAAGAAAGATAATAAACCACATGTGGTTTTTTTTAAAATTGACCATGATTTAATGTTGGCCGATAGTGTCATGTCGCATGGTCATTCACGTTGGTTAAATTGGTTGAATGGGACCGTCGCGTTTGATATCACCAAGCGTGATTTAATTGATTTTCCTCGTTTAACGGATTCACAAAATTATTACTGGCCAACGGTTAAGCGCCCTTTTCTTGGGGTGGGTAGTAAAGCATTTACCTCCGATGAAGAAGTTGATGCCTTCGCTGCTTTATCATCCTCCGTTGAGTTCCGTTATTTTAAGTGGCAGTCATTTTATAAGCACGTGCTTATTCCGCCTCCATTAATCCAAAAAATTCTTGGCAGGCATTTAGATAGTAACGATCCAAATGATCGCGCTCAAACAGCATTAATCGTCCAATCCGTTGTAGCACGGCAAGCTAAATTGAGGGCGGTACTTTTTTCGACCCAAGAGTTTCGTAATTTTGTACGAACAATGACTGCAAAAGATCATCAAGCCTTGATAGCCAATATTGTTGACTCTGCAGAGCCAGATAAGGCCCAGTCATTAGCGAAAGAGATCCAGGCCTCCATGAGCCACCACCAAGTGCTTTGTCAGCCTAGCGGTGGTTTTGTTGAAGATGATACGCCGTTGCATGCCGCCATACGTTTACAGGATTACCGCTACCACGATACTTGGCAGGCATTTAGCCAGTATGTTGACCAAAAAAATAAGCAGGGTAAAACGCCATTGGATGTGGCCGTGGGGATGGCAAACCTACCGCCAAAGAAAGCGGGTGATATACGATGCGATGCGCTGTGTACCATGAAGCATTTATTAAGAGAAGGTGCTAAAAAAACAGATGATTATCAGCAATTTTCGCGAAATGCGCCAATGCATTTAAATAACTATTTGTTTCGCTCAGGCTACCCAACGCGAGCTCGCTCGAAAATGAATGAGGTGCAATTAATTCGATTATTACGACATTTGGGCGAAGATTATCGCTATAGCTTGAAAATGCAAAAAGAATTGGCCGTGATTTGTGTGCAACAATTTATTAAACAGCACCTAAATAACCCTGGTTTGGCACAAATGTTTTATAAATTTAAATCTAGCTTAAATGGTACTTCTACGACATCTCCTGCACCTGAGCTACAATTTATCCGTCAATTGCGTAGTCAATTATGGATCGTACGGATGATTCGTGGCTTGTTAGGTGGAACCGCAACGAAAGTGCAGTTGAATGGTTTGATTGATAAAGAATTAAATCGATTACCGTCACCTACCGTATCTTGCTGCTCATTTTTTTCAAGAAAAAAACCTGAGCTAAAGGAAACACAAGATGTACCGGTGAGGGGGCTTACTCACCGGTAACATCATGGCAGGTTATCCCAATACCTAATGAGACGGGCTTTAACCACGGCGATTTTTTAACGCCTTTCTTGCCATCGTTATAACCTGTTTGGATATGGCGAGTGATCGTTTGGTGTGAGAACTCATAATCTTTGGAGGATAACTCGGTGTCTTCACCTTTGTATTGAAAGCGTACCAAAGACACAGAGCTATTCCAGCCCAATTCCAGGCCATTTTTGATAGCCGTTAGCTTCTTTTTAGCTTCAGGAATGTGCTTTGATAATTGATGGATCGTGTACTTTAGCGCATGAATTTCTTGTTGTAATTCAACAAAATTGTAATATTTGCTGGCAAACTCGATGTCTTTTTTCCGTTTTTCTATCTCATCGAGGGTGGTTGGAACGAGACCATTAGAATCGAATAGATTCACCATGAAGCACAACAGTGAGGCTGCTTGCTGTTTTAGCAATACGTACGCTATTGGGCTGTTGCTTGATAGACCACCATCCCAATAGAAGCGTCCATCAATTTCAATTGCAGGAAAGCCAGGTGGTAATGCTCCGCTGGCCATGATGTGTTCGGGTGTTAACGGTGTTTCTTTCGAATCGAAGTAAGTCATTTTCCCGCTGCCAATTTCAACAGCACCGACACTCAAACGTACGTGACCCGAATTTATTCTATCAAAATCAACGACACGTTCCAGGGTGCTCCTTAACGGGGACGTATCATAGAAACTTAATGATTGTGGTTCTGAATGACATCCAGGGGTTGGTGGTAGAAGCCGAGGCGTAAAAAACCCGGGCTGTCCATACAGAAGAGTGGTTTGTGCAGACATATGATTTTGGAATCGTTGACTTAAAATATCTGTCGGTAGAAACGATTCATCAATCATTGTTTGGGTCGCAATAGAACTCCAAAACTGTTCTAGCTTAGGAATACGATCTTCAACGGTATTTCCGGCAGCAATTGCTGCATTAATTGCCCCAATGGATGTGCCACAAAACCAATCAGGGTGATAACCCGCTTCGTGTAATGCCTGCATGACACCAACTTGGTATGCTCCCAGTGCGCCACCGCCCTGAAAGCAACACGCGATGTGATCATGCTGAGCGGTGGTTTTTTTCTTGCTCGTTCCAGGCACGATTTTACTCCATATACCAACCATGACTGACAACCAGCGATTGTCCTGTTAGGACGTTCGATGAGAACGATGCAAAAAATAATGCAGTTTGGGCGACATCTTCTGTTGTTGTAAATTCACCGTCGACAGTGTCTTTTAGCATTACTTTTTTGATCACATCCTCTTCACTGATATGCAGTGCTTTTGCTTGCTCGGGAATTTGTTTATCAACCAATGGAGTACGCACGAAGCCTGGGCAGATAACATTAGCATGCACGCCATGAGCCGCGCCTTCTTTGGCGACGACTTTACATAGCCCTAATAAACCATGCTTTGCAGTAACATAGGGTCCCTTTAGCACAGACGCTTCTTTTGAATGTACAGAGCCCATATAAATAATGCTTCCTCCGCGCTTACCAGCATACATATGCTTCAGACAAGCACGAGTCGTTAAAAAGGCCCCATCAAGGTGGATCGACAGCAATTTTTTCCAATTAGCAAACGATAGTTTATCGAGGGATTCAATGATTTGTATTCCAGCATTGCTGACCAATATATCAATCCCACCGAATTTTTTTGCTACGGCATCGACACCCTCGTCGACTTGAGCTTCATCGACAACATTCATTTCAACGGCCATTGCTTCGCCGCCTTTGCTTTTAATGTCTTCTGCGGCAAGTTTGGCCTGGTCTAAATTAAGATCGGCAATCGCAATTTTAGCGCCTTCCCTAGCAAAAACCATCGCAATTTCTTTACCAATACCGCTAGCGGCACCAGTAACTATCGCAACTTTATTCTTTAATTTCATGGTTAAGTTCCCTCTGTTTAGATGCTATTCCCTAGGTTCAGTATAGACCTAATATCTTTGACTTTGCCACCATCGCAGAAACATACTTAAGGCCTACAAATGAGGTTACCTTCTCCCGTTTGGGAGAAGGTGCCCGAAGGGCGGATGAGGGTGTTATTAATAGTTACGGTAATAACTTCTAGAGTAACCATTACGATAATAATATCTGTTGTTATCTTGTTGTTGGCCAATTTGGTTACCAACCAATGCACCAGCGCCGGCACCAAGGGCTGCACCCCAACCACCACCGACTGCATATCCTAAGCCTGCCCCTGCGGCCGCTCCCGTTGCAGTACCAACTTCAGTTGATGTGCAACCAACCATTAAGGTTGTCAATCCAGAAAAACAGATTGCAGTAATTATTTTTTTCATGATTCAATTCCTCTTGAAATAGTGTTCCTTCTTCAATAGTTTAGTATAAAAAAAACACACTGTGTAAATTTTGAGTGGAAGCGTGCTGTGTTTTGCGATTATGACTGCGGGTTAAATAGCACATTGAATCACTTGATTCATTCATCGGGAACTTGTGAAATTTTCCATCAGCCAGTAGTATTGGCACATCTATTTATGGAGTGAGGATGTCATGTTTCGAGGGAGCATCGTAGCACTAGTTACACCCATGCTGGATGACAATGTCGATGTAGCGCGTTTACAAGAATTGGTCGAATTTCATATTCGTGCAGGCACACATGCGATTGTAGCGGCGGGTACGACGGGAGAGTCGGGCACGTTGACGCATGCAGAAAAACGTTTGGTCATTAAGACCGTGATCGAACAAGCACGAGAACGTATCCCAGTGATAGCAGGTACCGCTGCTAATGCTACAAGAGAGTGTATTGAATTAACGCAATACGCTATGGCGCAGGGTGCACATGCCGCACTGATTATGACCCCCGCTTATATCAAGCCAACGCAGGAAGGTCTTTATCAACATTACAGTCAGGTAGCGCATGCCGTAGCGATGCCGATCATCCTCTATAATGTTCCGAGTCGAACCGCCTGTGACCTACTACCGGAAACGGTAGCAAGACTGTCTAGCATATCGAATATCATTGGTATTAAAGAAGCTACTGGCCAAATGACCCGTTTGCAGCAGTTGTTACGAGATAGTCATGGTCAATTCGATGTCTATAGTGGTGATGATTTAACTGCGGCACAGTGGATGTTAGCCGGTGCGAAAGGCGTCATTTCGGTAACCGCTAATGCAGCGCCAACACTGATGGCAAAAATGTGTGATGCAGCCATTGATGAGGATCATGCCGCTTGCTTGCGGTTGCATGAGCAATTAATGCCACTGCATCAATTGATGTTCATTGAATCCAACCCAATTCCAGTAAAATGGGCGATGAGTAGAATGGGCTTGATGAGTGGTGAAATTCGTCTACCGTTGACACGGTTAGCACAAGAACACCATGAAGCATTAGAGCATTCAATGCGTATGTTAAATTTGGTTTAATTGAGGTAATGTTGTGAAAAGAATAGTATTATTTACATGGGTATTATCGTTGTTGACGGCGTGTTCTGCGCAATACACAAGTAATGGTGAGCAGATATATTTGAACAGCCGTAATGGGGGCAATCAAATTGTACCGCCGCCATTAACATCAGCGAATATCAGTCATTTTTATGATTTACCGCCACAAAATCAAGATGCTCATGTTAGTGTAGTGCCGCCTTCAAATTAATGAATGGTCGTTGGTGTTAATAGCAAAAGAGCTTGTGAATATGTCCATGCAAGAAGCTGAGTTAGGCGTTATTCAAGCGTTATCAAAGCGTATCGTTGATGCGCAGCGAAAAATCCGTATTCTTGATCTCATCAAATGGGATGATACCGTCAAGAAGGAATTCTTTCGCCATAAAGGTCGTGAGCTTCCGGCGGTGGATGCTGCTTATTATCAAAATAAACCCTTGCCGTTTGATGCACATGAAAAGATGGAGGAGTTTCGCTTAATCTTGCGTGATGCGCAAAACCAGCTGGGCCAATATTCGCCAATTACCCGATTGATCCAGCGCCAGTGTGACGAATACCGGCGTGCCGTACAAATGTTAGCCGCTCGTGGTACACCTAGTTTCTCTGAGTTGGCGATGGAGTTATATGGCAGTCCTAATGATGCTTTCTATGCAGGTGGGCCGCGCTTATCAGAATTAGGGGCATTGTTGTTTGATGTGTTAACCGCTCTTGATGTTAAGTTGCAATCTGACGCGGATGTAAAGCGCTATACGCCACAAGAAGCACAGGAAGTGTTGCAAAGCAGGCTTAGTCCGTTTTTTGATCAACATCCCGGTCGAGTGAATGTGATTGTCAGTGATGACATGATTGCCGATGCTTCAGCCGGTGCTGATAATATCAAATTAAGTCAGCAGGCCATGTTTAGTCAGCGTGATCTCAAATACCTAGAAGTGCATGAGGGCTGGGTGCATGTAGGCACAACATTAAATGGTGCTATGCAACCCCATTGTTTCTTCCTCTCTAAGGGGTCGCCTTCATGCAGTGTGATACAAGAAGGGTTAGCGGTCATTACTGAAGTGGTGAGTTTTTCGTCGTACCCCGGTCGGATACGAAAAATTACCAATCGTGTGATTGCATTGGATAAAGTAACGAGTGGTGCCAATTTTCTTGACGTTTATCGTTATTTTCTCGATTGTGGTTTGCAGGAAGAGGATAGTTACAATAACAGCGTACGCATCTTTCGCGGGAGTACACCAACCGGCGGCCCGTTCACCAAAGACTTATCTTACGCTAAAGGTTTTGTTCTCATTTATAATTTTATTCGTTTTGCGATTAGCCAGCATCGAATTGATGCGATACCATTATTGTTCATGGGTAAATTGGTCCTTGATGATTTACCGTTACTGAGTGAATTAAGAGAACAGGGTGTTCTTTCTCCCCCTGTCTATTTACCGCCGCCATTTCGCGATCTAGCTGCATTAAGCGCTTGGATGAGTTTCTCGTTATTTCTTAATAAATTTGACCTAAACGAAATGCAGAAAAATTTCCGTTTTCTGTTGGTTTGATTCGTGCTCGCGATGGAGTGCTGATCGGGCTATCATTTTTTTCTATTGACACAATATTGACCCATTTCCTGCTATAATTATCGAAAGAAAGAAGCTTGTTGCACAACGGGCTGTTAATATTAAAACATGTAGCCCGTATGTAGCAAAGAGGAATGCGGGATCACATTATTAAACATTCCAGAGGCATATTGCACCATTATTATTAATTTTAAGAAATTGTTAATAATTTTAGCTTAAAATGTATCAATAGCGAATTACGGAGTTATCCA
>CAMBDN010000054.1 GCA_945865355.1 Legionella genomosp. 1 | reverse complement strand
CCTGCGAAATCAACTCACGAATGGTTGATTCACGGCCAGGTCCAGGTCCATGAATAAATACCGCAACTGACTTCATCCCGTATTCCTTCGCTGTCGCTGACGCCCTTTCAGTTGCAATTTGCGCAGCATAAGGCGTACTTTTACGAGAGCCTCTAAAACCAGATCCACCCGAAGTTGCCCAGCATAATGCATTGCCTTGACGATCTGTAAAGGTAACAATTGTGTTATTAAACGAAGCATGAACATGAACTATGCCATCAGATACTACACGTTTAATCTTTTTTCGGACCTTTTGCTGTTTTGCCTTACTTATAGCCATCTTAATTTCCTACATGAAAAATCAACCATTAGTGCCCTTGCGCCGCCCTTTACGGGTTCTTGCATTGGTCTTTGTACGCTGTCCACGCAACGGTAGACCTCGTCTATGCCTCAAACCACGATAACAACCTAAATCCATCAGTCGTTTAATGTTCATCGTGATGACTCGTCTTAAATCGCCCTCTACGGTCATTTTAGCAATATCGTTTCTCAATAATTCCAATTGAGCTTCAGTAAGCTGTGATACTTTGGTTGACGGTTCAATATTAGATTGCATACACAATTTAATTGAAGTTGGTCTTCCAATTCCGTAGATCGATGTAAGCGCAATCACAACATGTTTGTGATCCGCTATGTTAACACCTGCAATACGAGCCATTAATTTCTCCGAACGTTATTTAGCTCTGCCAGAAAGGGACAGAAGAATACTAGTTTCATAAACTAAAATCAAGTAAGGTTTTAACCTTGCCTTTGTTTGTGCCGCGCATCCTTACAAATTACACGTATAGTACCACTGCGCTTTATTATTTTACAGTTGCGACAAATGCGCTTTACTGATGCTCTGACTTTCATTACGAACTCCGAATTATAATTATAACAGACCTGGCAACTTGGTCCCTTTAAAATTTGACTTTTTCATTAGTGAATCATATTGCTGGGTCATCAGGTGCGCTTGAATTTGAGCCACAAAGTCCATAATTACAACAACAATAATTAGTAATGACGTTCCACCAAAGTAAAAAGGAACATGCCATGTATACATTAAAATCTGCGGCAAAAGACAAACTAAAACCAGATAGAGTGCTCCTACCAAAGTTAGTCTTGTCATTACATTATCTACATAACGTGAGGTTTGCTCTCCGGGTCTAATACCCGGAATATATGCCCCAGATTTCTTTAAGTTATCTGCAGTGTCTTTGGGATTAAATACAAGTGCAGTATAAAAGAATGCAAAGAATATAATTGCCGCCGCATAAACAATTAAATAAAGGGGTTGCCCAGGTGATAAGGCCATACCTATATCTGCCAACCAATCCATTCCTTTACCGCGTGCAAAGAATTGTGCAAGTGTTGCTGGTAACAAGATTATACTTGATGCAAATATAGGTGGAATAACACCCGCCATATTAATTTTCAAAGGTAAATTACTTGTTTGAGCTGCAAAAACCTTCCTGCCTTGTGTTCTTTGAGCATAATTAACACGTATTCGTCGCTGACCTCGCTCCATAAATACAACAAAGCCTGTAACAACCACAACGATTATTGCAATAAGCAACAGCGTTAATGCCTGCATTTGACCTTCTTTAACCTGTTGTAATACAGACGCAATAGCATTAGGCATGCTGGATACTATCCCCGAAAAAATGATCATGGAAATACCATTTCCAACACCCTTTTCAGTTATTTGCTCCCCTAACCACATGAGAAACATTGTACCCGTAACCAAAGTTACAACAGCAGTAAAATAAAAAACCATATCAGGTTGCAAAGCTATTTGTTGACCAGCCAACCACCTTGCCATTCCCAAAGACTGAAAAATAGACAACACTAAAGTAAGATACCTAGTATATTGATTTATCTTTCTTCGTCCTGACTCGCCTTCTTTCTTTAATTGCTCTAAAGTAGGAACTATCACAGAAAATAACTGTATCATAATAGATGCCGAAATATATGGCATGATCCCTATAGCAAAAACAGTAACTCGAGACAGCGCTCCACCTGAAAACATATTGAACAAACCGAAAATTGTATTCTGTTGTTCGTTAAAAAAATTTGCGAGCTTCTGTGGGTCAAGGCCAGGTACTGGTATGTGAGCACCTAATCTATAGACCAGAATGCCAACAATCACAAACAAAAGACGAGCTTTTAATTCAGCGAGTCCGCCACCACTTTGCCCTGAAACCTGTTTGTTCTTATTAATACTCACGCTTCTATGCTTCCACCAAGGTCCTCAATTGCTTTGCGTGCGCCTTTAGTCAAACGCAATCCCTTCAATTTAATTGCAGTAGTAAGTTCACCTGATAAAATCACTTTAACTTCTTTAATTGAATTATTAATTAGACCTGCCGCTCTCAGAGCTTCTAAATCAATTATTTCAACTTTAAGTTTTGCTAGTTCACTTAGATTTACTTCATCAGTTATCTTTGAAACTCGTGATTTAAAACCCATCTTCGGCAATCTTCTTTGAATAGGCATCTGCCCACCCTCGAAGTTAATCTTATGGTAACCACCAGCTCGTGATTTCTGACCTTTGTGACCCTTACCACTCGTTTTACCAAGACCCGAACCAATTCCACGACCTAAACGTCTTTTGCTTGGTCTAGAACCTGGATCAGGAGAAAGCGTATTTAAATTCATTATGCACACTCCTCTACTTCCACCATATAGTAAATGGTATTAACCATTCCTCGGATTGCTGGGGTATCTTGATGTACTGTAGTTGAATTAATTCGTTTCAACCCAAGAAGCTTTGCAATCTGAATATGCTTGGGAAGTCGTCCAATTAGACTCTTCACCAATTTTATTTTAATTTTTTTATCCATTTTTATCCCGCCATTACTTCTTCGACTGATTTGCCACGTTTAGCAGCTACATAGTCAGGTGTGCCAATGTTTGTTAATGCACCAATGGTCGCACGAACAATATTACTTGGGTTAGTAGAACCAATACTCTTAGCCAATATGTTCTTTACTCCAAGTACATCTAAAACAGCACGCATTGCACCGCCCGCAATAATACCTGTACCTTGGCTAGCTGGTTTCATAAAAACCTTAGATGCGCCGTAATTCCACGAGATTTCATGGTGAATAGTGTTGCCAGCTAATGGAACATAGACCATATTTTTTCTCGCTTGGTCCATTGCTTTCTGAATTGCAATTGGAACTTCACGTGCTTTTCCGCGACCAAACCCAACCTTGCCCTTACCATCACCAACAACGACAAGAACAGCAAATCCAAATACACGACCACCTTTAACTACCTTTGCAGTTCGGGTCACAGATACTAACTTCTCTTGATATCCGTCTGTTTTTGTTGATTCATCAAATGACATAACCGTTCCTTAAAAATTCAGGCCTGCTTCGCGGGCGCCATCTGCCAACGCTTTAACTCGACCGTGGTATTTGTACCCTGCCCGATCAAACGCAACGTCAGAAAGTTCTTTTTCTTTTGCACGCTTCGCAAGTAATTTACCAACTTGGTGCGCTTGTTCGCATTTATTACCGGTAAGAGCTGATTTTAGTTCTTTGTCCATTGTCGACGCAGATACTATAACTAAGTCACCGTTTTCGCCGGCAACAATGATCTGTGAGTACATATGTGTGCTAGTACGATGAACTATCAGCCGTGGTCGCTTAGACAGTCTAATGATAGCTTTTGTTTTTAGTCCCCGGCGTTTTCGCGCGTTATGCTTATTCATATTCTACACCCTATTTCTTTTTGGCTTCTTTACGCATAATAACTTCACCAGCATACTTCACACCTTTACCTTTGTAAGGTTCAGGTGGTCTAAATGCACGTATTTCTGAAGCGACTTGACCGATTAATTGCTTATCAATGCCTCTCAATATGATTGAGGTATTTGGTGGTGTCTCTGCAACGACACCGTCGGGTAATTCGTACTCAATTGGATGCGAATAGCCTAAGGAAAGCGACACAGACTTACCCTTTGCCTGCGCTCTATAACCCACGCCTACAAGCTCAAGAGTCCTGTCGTAACCGTTTGTAACACCAATAATCATGTTGTTTACTAAAGCTCGTGCTGTACCGGCTTGCGCCCAAGCATTTGGATCGTTAGATGCCGGTTTGAATATGACTTGATTCGCATTTGTATCAGATTTGCTGACACTAACAAGTCTATTACAATGTTGAGTTAAGGTTCCTTTAGGCCCTTTTACTGTAATTAATTCCTTGCCAACTGTTAGCTCGACGTTGGCAGGCAGTAAAATTGGGGCTTTAGCTACTCTAGACATACTATTCCTCTTTCATATTAGGAGTTATTGAATCAATTCAACCCAACATCACCCAGTCTTTTTCGTTTTATGCCACTTCACAAATGATTTCGCCACCGACACCATCTGCCCTAGCTTTAACATGTGTCATCACACCCTTGGATGTTGATAAAATAGCAACACCGAACCCGGGAATTGATGATAATTCTTTAGACGACTTGTACACACGCAAACCTGGACGGCTAATTCGCTTAATTCTCTCTATAACTGGTCTGCCATGATAATATTTCAGGTCCACAGTCATTTTGGTTAGATTATTCTCTAGAGGCTCAACAGAGTAGTCAGATATATATCCTTCCTCTTTCAGCACTCTAGCTATCTCTACTTTTAAATTCGATGACGTTAAAGTCACTTGCTGATGTTTAGCTTGCTGACCATTTCGAATTCTAGTCAACATGTCAGCAACCGGATCATGCATACTCACAGTCGTTCTCCAATCAATAAAGGTTTACCAGCTAGATTTTCTACCACCGGTTACATTTCCAGTCATTAGCTGCTGGCGCAAACAAATCCTACACAGTCCGAATTTACGGTATACTGCATGTGCACGGCCACATTGTTGACAGCGTGTACTATGCCGAACAGGACAAGAATTAATAGGCAACTTTGCCAATTTGGCTTGTGTTGTCATAATTACATCATAATCAGTTGATGACTTAATGATCTCTTTTAATTCAGCTCGTCGATTTCTATATTTCTCGACAAGAAGCCCCTTTTTGCTTTCGCGTTCAAGCATCGATTTTTTAGCCACAGTTCATACCCTTCTTATTTTCTGTCTCTATCTTTTAATGGAAGGTTAAATGCTTCTAGTAAAGCTTTAGCTTCCTCATTTGTTTTCGCACTTGTTGTAATACATATATCAAGTCCACGTATAACATCAATTTTATCAAAATCAATTTCTGGAAATACGATTTGCTCATGAATACCCATGCTGTAATTACCAGTACCATCAAAAGATTTAGGATTTAATCCTCGAAAATCGCGCACTCGTGGCAATGTGATAGTTATTAGTCTATCCAAGAACTCATACATCCGAGCATTACGTAATGTTACTTTGCATCCAATTGGCCATTGCTCACGGATTTTAAACCCTGCTATGGATTTTTTAGCCAAAGTAATAACAGGCTTTTGTCCAGCGATTCTAGTCATGTCTTCGACAGCGAAATTCATAACCTTTTTATCACCAACTGCTTCACCAACACCCATATTGAGTGTAATTTTTTGAAGCTTCGGCACTTGCATTACGCTTTTATAGCCGAATTTTTTCATCATCATTTCGACTACTTCTTTATTGTAAAAATCTCTCAATCTAGCCATTTCTATCACCTAATTAGACAAGGTCAACCACTTCATTATTGGACTTGAAATATCTCACCTTGTGGGTACTACCCTCTTTCTCTAGATATTTAAACCCTACTTTATCTGCCTTTTTGGTCACAGGGTTATATAGCGCAACGTTTGATACTGCCAATGGTGCTTCACTAGAGACTATTCCACCTCTTTGCTCTGCCTGCGGGTTGGGTTTGACGTGCTTTTTCATCATATTAGCACCCTCAACAACGACTTTCTCACCAATGACTCGTAAAACCGCACCCACATGGCCTTTACTTTTACCAGCAATAACTATTACGGTATCGCTTTTTCTAATGCGTTTCATAGCTAATCCTTCTTACAGAACTTCAGCAGCAAGAGAGATGATCTTCATAAACCGCTCTCTTAACTCGCGCGTCACAGGTCCAAATATACGTGTACCTATCGGCTCATTTTGGTTGTTCAAAAGTACTGCTGCATTACCATCAAATCGGATGAGTGATCCGTCATCACGTCGCACACCTTGACAGGTACGAACTACAACAGCGTTCATCACAGAACCCTTTTTTACCTTACTGCGTGGTATTGCATCTTTTATACTTACTTTGATGACATCACCTACACGGGCATATCGTCTGTGCGAACCACCTAGTACTTTGATACACATCACTTTGCGTGCACCGCTGTTATCTGCAACATCGAGCACCGTCTGCATTTGTATCATTTTATTCTCCAGCTCTAAATCCAACCAGAAAAAGGCTGCTGATTATATCAGCCTCTTCTGTATTTTAAAAGTAAATCGACAATGAAGATCAGGAAATAACTTCAACTAGCACCCAGCTCTTCATTTTTGACAGTGGCCTGGATTCTTGAATTTTCACTGTGTTGCCAATTTTACATACTTGATTTTCATCATGCGCATGTAATTTAGTTCTACGCTTCATTATTTTCCCATATTTGGGATGCTTAACTGTACGCTCAACAACAACTACAATCGTTTTTTGCATTTTATCGCTAACGACCTTGCCTACAGCAGTTCTCGCATTTGACTCACTATTTGACATGACTATTTCCCGCCTTTTTCAGTCATAACTGTTTTAACTTTAGCAATTGTTCTTCTCACTCTTTTTACCAGGTGAGTTTTATCTAGCGCGCCACTTGCCTTTTTCATACGCAAAGTAAATTGATCTTTACGTAATGTAAGCAATTCGGCTTGCAATTCATCGATATTCATATTCTTCAATTCAATTGTATCTTTCATCACATCACCTTGCGCTCTTCAAATGCTACCTTGAATGGAAGCTTGGCTTTTGCTAAATCGAATGCTTCAATAGCTAGCTCTTTGCTCACGCCTTCCATTTCGAAAAGTACTTTTCCTGGTTGAATCTGGGCTACCCAGTACTCGACGCTACCTTTACCTTTACCCTGTCGTACTTCTAAGGGCTTTTGTGTGATAGGTTTGTCAGGAAATACTCGTATCCATATCTTTCCACCACGCTTTACATGTCTAGTCATTGCTCTTCGTGCAGCTTCAATTTGTCTTGCTGTAAGTCGACCACGCTCTAAAGCCTTTAGTCCAAACTCACCAAAACTTACTTTGCTACCTCGTTGTGCTAGACCGCGGTTTCTACCCTTCATTTGCTTGCGGTACTTTGTACGTTTAGGCTGTAACATAATTGTCAATCCTCACTACTTGCTGCTATCGGTGGTTCGATTCTTCTGGGTAACGCTTTCGCCCTTAAAGATCCACACTTTGACACCAATAATTCCATAGGTGGTTTTAGATTCTGCAGTTCCATAATCAATATCAGCACGGAACGTATGTAAAGGAACTCGACCTTCACGGTACCATTCACTACGAGCGATCTCTGCACCACCTAGACGGCCGCTTACACAGATCTTAATTCCTTTAGCGCCTGACTTTAGTGCTGAAGTAACAGCTCTTTTCATTGCCCGTCTAAACATAACTCGTTGTTCTAACTGCTGAGCAATACTCTCTGCAACTAAAGTAGAATCTAATTCAGGCTTTCTGACCTCTTCAATATTCAAATGAACAGGTACACCGAGCTTTTGCGAGATTTCATTACGTAACGCTTCAATTCCGCCACCCTTCTTGCCAATAAGGACCCCAGGGCGGGCAGTGTGAATTGTTACCACAGCGTTATTTGCTGGACGTTCAATCTGAATACGGCTGACAGCTGCCGACATTAGTTTTTTCTTCAAATCTTTACGCAAATTAATGTCTTGGTTTAGCAATTGCGCATAATTTTTACTGGCATACCAAGTTGAATTCCAGTCTTTAACTATGCCAAGGCGTATGCCGATTGGATTTACTTTCTGTCCCATTGCTATTCCCCGTCAGACACTTTTATGGTGATATGGCAGCTTCGTTTACAAATTCTATTTGCACGACCTTTTGCACGTGGACTGATGCGCTTTAATGTCGTCGCCTCGTCAACACAAACCATACCTACTTTAAGTTCGTCGATATCAGCTCCATTATTGTTTTCTGCATTTGCAATAGCAGACTCCAATAATTTCAGCATCATCTGAGCACCTTTTTTAGGAGTAAACCTTAAGACGTCAACTGCGCCAGAAACGTTCATACTCCTAATCATATCAGCAATCAACCTGCCTTTTTGCGCAGATATTTTCGCATTCTTTAACCTAGCTGTAACTTCCATCGCTACCTCTTACTTGCCTTTTGCCTTTCTATCACCAGAATGGCCTTTGAATGTACGAGTCATAGCAAACTCACCTAGTTTATGACCAACCATGTTATCTGTAATAAATACAGGAACATGATCTCTGCCGTTATGTACGGCAATTGTCAAATCAATCATCTCAGGGATGACAGTAGAGCGCCGTGACCAAGTTTTAATTGGCTTTTTTGACTTCGATGCAACCGCTGCTTCCACTTTGTTTAGCAAGTGATGATCGATAAAAGGACCTTTTCTTACTGAACGAGCCACTTTGATATCCTCTCAACAAATTATTTTTTCTTACGTCGTCTTACAATAAAACGATCAGTACGCTTGTTACTTCTTGTCTTATAACCTTTTGTAGGCAATCCCCATGGTGAAACCGGATGCCGACCTGCTGAAGTCCTACCTTCCCCACCACCGTGTGGGTGATCCACAGGATTCATTGCAACACCACGAACGGTTGGCCTTATACCACGCCATCTTGTTGCTCCCGCTTTACCCAGGACTCTCAGACTATGCTCACTATTACTAACTTCGCCAATTGTTGCACGACATGTGAGTTGTACTTTTCTCATTTCGCCTGATCTAAGTTTCAATGTTGCGTATGTACCTTCTTTTGCAACAATTTGACCACTACAACCTGCGCTACGTAACATTTGAGCGCCTTTTCCTGGCTTTAATTCGACACAATGTATCGTGGTACCAACAGGAATATTTTTTAGCGGCAAGCAGTTTCCATTGCTAATTGGAGAATCATCTCCACTTACAACAATTTGTCCAGCCACTAAATTGGAGGGAGCTATTATATACCTTCGCTCGCCATCCTTATATAGAAGTAATGCTATTAAAGCAGATCGATTAGGATCATACTCAATACGCTCAACGCGTGCCTCGATGCCATCTTTACTTCGTATAAAATCAATTAAACGATATTGGCAACGTACACCACCACCAATATGGCGGACAGTAATGCGACCTTGATTATTACGACCACCCGTCTTGTTTAACTTTTCAACCAAAGGAGCATGAGGCTTTCCCTTGTGAATATGGTGGTGCACTACTCGTATCTCACCACGTTTACCTGGTGATGTTGGTTTCGATATTATTAATGCCATCTTAATCTGCCTTATTCGGTCACTGTAAAGTCAATGTCATGATCTGGATGCAGAGAAACAAACGCTTTCTTCCAATCACTTCTCTTACCTGTCGTTTGTTTAAAGCGCTTACGCTTGCCCTTGACATTTAGTACAGAAACACTTTTGACTTTCACATTAAACATAAGTTCAACGGCTTGCTTTATTTCATCTTTAGTAGCTGTCTTCAACACTTTAAAAGTGAATTGCTTAAATTTATCAGCCATGATTGTTGCTTTTTCAGAGGTATGTGGCTCTCTAAGAACCATCATTAGTCGTTCAGCATTCATTGTAACTGCTCCTCTAATTTTTTGATTGCGCCTTCGGTCATCAGGACTTGCTTGTAACGCAACAAACTAACTGGATCTAGTGATGCTACATCACAAATATCGTATTCAATTAAGTTACGTGAAGCCAAATACTCAAATTCACCGACATCACTCATCACAATTAATGCACTCTTCAGCTCTAATTCATTCATTTTTTTAATGAAATCCTTTGTTTTAGCTGTAGGGCATTGAAAATCACTCACAACTATTAAGTTGCCAGTGCGATGAAGCTCGGAGATTATACTACGCAATGCGCGCTTGTACATTTTTTTATTAAGTTTTTGTGAATAATCACGTTTCTTAGATGCAAATGTAACTCCACCTGAACGCCAAATCGGGCTACGAATTGTACCGGCTCTAGCTCGACCCGTTCCTTTTTGGTTCCAAGGCTTCTTTCCACCACCTCTGACTTCAGCGCGAGTTTTTTGAGCGCTGTTACCGCTACGTGCATTATTCATGAATGTTACAACAGCCTGATGTATTAAGCCTTCGTTGTAATTATAAGCGAACACGTCTTCATTTACTGTAATTTTTGTGTTTGTATCTTTTGATATGAGATCCATTATTTGCCCCTTTGTTGCATTTTAATAGCGGGCTTTACTTCAACTCGAGCACCAGGTGCACCGGGTATGGCTCCCTTAATCAAGAGTAAATTCCTTTCTTTATCAACACGAACCAACTCTAAAGTTTGAGTTGTGCATCGCTTATTACCCATGTGGCCCGCCATTTTCTTACCTTTAAATACACGACCAGGGGATTGATTTTGACCAATAGATCCTGGTACGCGATGGGAGCGTGAGTTCCCATGAGTAGCATCTTGAGTACGAAAATTATGTCGCTTCACTGTACCAGCAAATCCCTTACCCTTGGATGTTGCTGAAACATCTACGAATTGACCTTCGTTAAATACATCGCCTACTGTAAATAATTGACCTGCTGTAAATTCATCAATCGTATCGACTCTAAATTCACAAAGCATATCGCCAGCTTCAATTTCAACCTTTGCAAAATGTCCAGCCAACGGTTTATTAACATGGCTTGACTTTTTAGTTCCGCCGGTCAATTGAACAGCATTGTAGCCATCGCTTTCAACATTCTTAAGTTGAGAAACGCGATTTGGATGTACCTCCACGACAGACACAGGAATTGACTTTCCCTCTGTTGTAAATATTCGCGTCATACCGATTTTACGGCCTAGTAACCCGATCGTCATTCTAACACCTCGTTTAATATCCTGTGCTTACCAGCCTATTTATCTTCATCAAGGCTAATTTGAACATCTACCCCAGCGGCCAAATCAAGTTTCATTAATGCATCAACTGTTTTCTCAGTTGGATTCACAATAACGACTAAGCGCTTGTGTGTACGTAACTCATATTGATCCCGAGCGTCTTTATTAACGTGCGGCGATGTGAGTACCGTAAACTTCTCTTTCCGAATCGGTAAAGGAATTGGGCCTCTAATCTGAGCACCTGTACGCTTAGCTGTATCAACGATTTCTCTCGTTGATAAGTCAATCATACGATGATCAAATGATTTAAGCCTAATTTTAATATTTTGATTTGTGCTCATTTTTATCACTCAATTATTTTAGCAACAACACCGGCACCGACTGTTCGGCCACCTTCCCGTATAGCAAAACGCAAGCCTTCAACCATCGCGATAGGTGCATGCAGATTAATGACCATTTGCACGTTATCCCCTGGCATAACCATTTCTATACCAGCTGGTAAATCACAGGTTCCTGTTACGTCTGTTGTTCTAAAATAAAACTGTGGTCGATACCCATTGAAAAACGGAGTATGACGTCCACCTTCCTCTTTCGACAAAACGTAAACTTCTGCTTCAAATTTAGTGTGCGGCTTGATTGAACCAGGCTTTGCCAATACTTGACCACGTTCAACCTCATCACGCTTCGTACCGCGCAATAGAACGCCAACGTTATCTCCAGCTCGTCCTTCATCAAGCAACTTACGGAACATTTCAACACCAGTACAAATTGTTTTCAGTGTATCTCGTATACCAACAATCTCTACTTCTTCACCAACTTTAACGATTCCGCTTTCAATTCGTCCGGTCACTACTGTGCCACGTCCGGAAATTGAGAACACATCCTCAATCGGTAACAAGAAGCTCTTATCAATATTACGCACTGGTTCTGGTATATATGAATCTAAGGTTTCTACTAACTTCTCAATCGCTGCCACACCTATTTCACTCGTATCACCTTCGAGTGCTTTTAATGCAGAACCAATAACGATTGGAATATCATCACCAGGAAAGTCGTAGGAAGTCAGCAAATCGCGAACTTCTAACTCGACCAACTCTAATAATTCTTTGTCATCGACCATGTCGGCTTTGTTTAAGAAAACAACAATGTACGGCACGCCTACTTGACGTGACAACAAAATATGCTCTCTTGTCTGTGGCATTGGACCATCCGCAGCTGATACGACTAAAATCGCTCCGTCCATTTGTGCCGCACCCGTAATCATATTCTTTACGTAGTCAGCATGGCCTGGGCAATCAACGTGTGCATAATGTCGATTCGCTGATTCATATTCAACGTGTGCTGTTGAAATAGTGATTCCACGCTCACGCTCTTCTGGCGCCGCGTCAATTTGATCGTACGCCTTAGCAGTACCACCATACTTCTTAGCCATAATTGTCGTAATCGCTGC
>CAMBDN010000053.1 GCA_945865355.1 Legionella genomosp. 1 | reverse complement strand
GGGAGCCGTATGCGGGAAATCCGCACGTACGGTTCTGAGGAGGGTTTGGTTGGAGAAATCCGGCCATTCTACTCACCAAACCCTAAAAGCAAAACTAACTACGACATCGTCATAATTATTTCAGGCTCATCTTACGATTGGAAAATACTTACAATGCACAGCTTTGCTCTGCCTTGTATTTCTCAATTTGAACAAGTAATGCGTTACGCAACAAAGCCATTCGGGTTTATATTTTTTAGCGTTTTGCGACAGGCACGTGATAACACATGATATACTGACAAAAATTGTCAGTATATCATGTGTTATCATCCTAACCGGCAGGGGTATGCCCATTGTCTCGTACTATACGCTTGCTTGATTTGATGCAAATTTTGCGACACCATCGTTTTCCAGTGAGTGGAGCAACCCTGGCTAGTGATTTAGGGGTCAGTTTACGTACACTTTATCGTGACATAGCGACACTGCAAGCGCAGGGGGCTGAGATCGAGGGTGAGGCGGGTATTGGCTACTTATTGCGTCCAGGTTTTATGCTCCCTCCTTTGATGTTTTCGCATGAAGAAATTGAAGCTCTGGTGCTTGGTTCTCGCTGGGTTGCAAAACGTGGTGATAGCAAATTAAAATTTGCAGCGCAGAATGCGTTGGCAAAGATTGCCGCGGTACTTCCTACGGATCTTCGCAATGAACTTGATGCGTCAGCACTTCTTATTGGCCCAGGGCTGCCGATCGTTGCTCGAGACGAAGAACTCGTAGCTATCCGACAAGCTATCCGCTCTGAGCGTAAACTTGTTCTTACCTACCAAGATGTCAAAAAAAATGAAACGCAGCGCACCATCTGGCCTTTTGCCCTTGGGTTTTTTGAGAGTGTTCGTATTGTTGTTGCCTGGTGTGAATTACGCCAAGGATTTCGACATTTTCGCATGGATAGAATCACCCATTTGCAGTCTTTATCAATTCGGTTTCCTGAGCGCCGTCAGGCGTTGTTAACGCGATGGCGTGAAACTCAGAATATTCCACCACAATAAGCCTTATCATACAGGATACTTAGCATAGAATTGCTTTAATAATTCGATGTTGAATGGGGTAGCAATTTTTTTCTGTTGTGCGAGCGCAATGAGGTGTTCATTGAGGTAGCGTAATTCAGTTTTCCTATTGTTCCGTACATCTTTGTACATCGAAGAATAATTATTACCTACACTCTGAAGTAGTCGTGTTACTTTTAGGAATAACTGTTCAGTAGACATGCTATGGTCAAAGGCATTAACCACTTGGGCAATCTCATGGGTTATCTGTCTTAGTAAGTCAATATGGTGGAGTAAATCACCATTTTTGCAGGTGAGTAAGGCTGTCAAAATATTCACGCTGCAATTGAGCGCAAATTTTTCCCACAGCATCGTCCCAATATCTTCTTCCCATTGAAACGGCAGTTTTGCAGCTTGAAATGTTGTGCGAATGGTCTCGATTTGCTCGCCTTTGAATTGTCCAACGCTATCACCCAAATACAAGTTTCCATCTAAAAAAGCTCTAATGGTGAAGGGCGATTCAAGATAAGCGCCGATGGTGCTACTTCCTGAAATAATCCGTAATTTTGGCAATTGCGCTTTAATTTCATCAATAACGCCTAAGCCATTGTGGATCAGGATAATGATACTTTTTTCATTTAGATGGGGCGCCAAACGTAGTAAAAGCTTAGTGACGTCATATGCTTTCACACAGCAGATCAAATAATGAATGCATGTATTGTTAAGATGCTCAATATCAATCGCAGGGGGATGGCAGCTAAACTCGCTGTTTTCAGTCATCACCGTTAATTTAGATTGCTGGTAGGTGAGTAATTGGGCTTCACTTTTCAATAGCAAGTTAACCTTATGCCCTGCATAGGTGAAGCGATTAGCTAGTAAGCCTCCCATGGCACCAATCCCGGCGATATACCAGGTTGGGGATTTATCAACGGATTTCATTGCTAGTCCATATATTGTAGAAATGGTGGACCGGTCCATGGCCTTTTCCTACGGAGGAATGTTGTGCCGCACGCAATGCACCCGATAAATAATTTTTTGCAAGTTGGCACGCTTCAACCAGCGGCTGACCTAAAGCGAGTTGAGCTGCAATAGCTGCTGATAGTGTACATCCTGTACCATGGGTATTTTTACTGTTGATGCGTGGGCTATTAAGCCAAATTTCCCGACCTTCTTGGTCAGAATAGAGATCATTTGATGCCTCCCCACCCAAATGACCACCTTTTAGTAATACCGCCTTTGCACCAAGAGCAAGCAATTTACCAGCAAGAAAGGCTTGATTGTCAACGCATTCCGCATCTAGCGAAGCGGAATAGGGGCCCGAACTCCCTGTTAGCGCCTCAGCCTCAGGAAAATTAGGCGTCACAATAGTGGCTAAAGGAACCAAATATTTTTTAAGAGAGGCGATGGCTGCGGGCATTAGTAAATGGTCGCCACTTTTAGCAACCATCACTGGATCAAGAACAATGGGTATTCCTGCGGCATTGACTGCTAAAAAGTCTGCGACCAGTTCAACAATTTCGGTTTTAAAAAGCATGCCAATTTTAATGCTATCAGGAATAATATCATCAAATATCGTCTCAAGTTGTTCACTGATTGCTTCCAAAGGGATGTCATAGCAACGTCGGACCCCCATGGTATTTTGTACCGGTAATGCGGTAAGAACGGTCATACCGTAGCATCCCAATGCTGAAAATGTTTTCAGGTCGGCTTGAAGTCCTGCGCCTCCGGAACCGTCAAATCCGGCAATAGATAGACATTTATACTGCATAGGGAATATTCCTCATCGCGGCAATATCAGCTGTAAATAGTTCATCAATAAAAAGAGTACGAAACGATCCGGGTTTATCAGTTTTGCTTGAGGCGAGACTACCACACAAACTAAAATAGGCTGTGGCAAGATAGGCTGCTGTGTAGGCGTCGGGAATGACCGCCTTGAAGGCGGCGATTACCGCCGTTAATGTACAGCCCATGCCCGTTACTAGCGGCATTAAAGGAGACCCGAAACGCAGATACCGTTCCCGTTGTCCATCGGTGATAAAATCCTGCTCACCACTGACCACTACAGTGCAATGATGCGTCTTTGCAAGCAGCGTCGCACTGGATTCGGCATCACTCACTGGGTGGGTTGATTCTACCCCTAATGTTCCATTTACATTATCTATAAGTGCCATGATTTCACTGGCATTTCCTCTGACTATATCAGCCGAGGCTAGCAAAGTTCGGGATGATGCTGTTCGAACATGAGTGGCTCCGGCACCAACTGGATCAAGAATGACTGGTTTTTGATATTTCTCTGCAAATTGTACTGTCGTGTTAGCGCGTTCGATAAAGGCTCTATCCAAGGTCCCTATGTTGATGTTTACGGCATGACAAATTTGTACTAATTCGTCTAGCTCACGCCCGTCTTCGCTCATGATGGGGGCAGCTCCAAGGCTCAATAAGCAATTGGCCATAAAATCCATAGTGACATGGTTGGTTAGGCAGAGGACCAAGGGTTTCGTTTGGCGTAATTTAATCAAGGCATTTTCCAGATCATGCAACATGGTTATAGTCTCCTTTATCGATGATATTTCTTAATTGCTGAGTGACTTGACTGGGATCGCAAGCGTCATGAAGGGCACCAATCACGGCAATGCCTTCAGCGCCAGATAATACGACGTCTGCAGCATTATGGATATCTATCCCGCCGATGCCGATGATGGGGTGTTTTGAATGAGCAGCGATCTGTTGCAATCGTTTCACACCCCAAATGGTCGTCACATTATGCTTATTAGCCGTTTTATAAATGGCACCAATGCCGACATAGTCAATCGGTAAATCATTTGCGCTGATTAAATTTTCTTCTGAATCAATCGACACACCAATCATTTTATGGGGGCCTAATATCTGTCGAGCTTTTCTGGCATCACCGTCTGATTGCCCTAAATGCACGCCGCTAGCATTCAATTCTAGAGCAAGCTCAATATCATCATTAACGATCAGAGGGATATTTAAGGGATCGAGAATGCTCTTAAGTTGCTGGCCAAACGCCAAAAGATAGTCAATGGGTTGCTTTTTTTCGCGCAATTGTACAGCGGTGATCCCCGAGCTGGCACAGGTTCTGATAAATTGTAGGTAGTCGGCTAGAGGTGTTTGCTGCCGATTGGTGAGCAGCATGAGTTTATAGAAGGGTGCGTTTATCAGCATCGATAAATCATAGCTGGTTAAAGTGTGGATAGAATACTCTATTATTATGTTGAACTGAATGAGGTGTAACGCAAAACAAAGGGATAACCGCATACTTCGTTCGTAAAGACGGCGGTTTTTTTTCTTATTTTATAGCATGTGTTTGCCCTGACTCAAAACAGCACTGTTGGAGGTGAAGGTAATTGTAATCACCGTTTGCGTGCTTGCTTGACTGCAATTAATAAAGTCAGTGAGCGATCAGCATTTATGTTTCTATATCATGCGCCAGTAACCGGCGGTTAGCACGGAAATAGGTTAGAGGAGTGTGTTCAAATAAGTCGGATAATTTTTCCATGTAGATACAAGCATAGCGATCCACTTGATAAGCAAAGTAACTTTCTTCAGCACCTGCCCGAAAAACCCGTTCCCATTTCGAATTATAAAATTTTCGTTGTGCTAGCAGTAATTCCGCAATTCTATGATCAACGGCCGATATTTGTGTTTGCAATTCATTTAATCGGTCATCATATTGGTTTGTCGCATCCTCAATTCGTTTGGTATGGACATGAACGTATTCTTGCTCAATCGCTTTTTTAATCTCCATTTCAGCAATAATTTTCTTTTCTATTGTTAACGCCTTTTTCTGAGCAGCAATTTCTTCCCCAAGCTCTTCAACAACCAGAGCTGTTCGCCAGTTACAATCCTTTTTTAAGCGTAAAATATCGCCATAAATATGGTCACCAATGTATAATATTTCATCACCGTTTAGGGCTAGATCGTCAGTAAATTTGCTAGCATGTCCACCTTGATAAACGCCAGGGGTGATGTTACCTGCGATGTTTGTCATGCATCCTGTTGCTGGATCAATCTTTAAAAATCGCAAATTATCGTAGAAAAATCGTGGTTTATTAGCAAGGGTGATGGTGTATTCAAATAAATCTTGCCAGCTCTGCCCATCGTTGAGAAATGGATTGATGGCGTATTCTAATAGAAGCTTGGTGTAATAATATTCGGAATTAGTAAGAATAAATATTTTCTTGCCATGCCGTAGGAGCCGTTTGAGACCTTCTACGACTTTGGGTTCTTTGATGACAAATTCATCAAGATTTTGGCTAATGTATCCCTTTAAACTGCCATCGGCATGTACTCTATCTACGCTGTTTAAAACATCTTGTGCAATCACATTATAACTGGGTAAATCTAACGGAACCTCATCCTTTAAATCAATTAGTTGGCTATATAAAACACAAAAAGCGATTGAGAAAGAAGTGTCGATAGCGATGTAGTTGTCATCCGCTAAATCCACGTAAATGCTACGGTAGAATTGATTTTGCTCAGCAAAATTGATTTTTTTTGTACCATGAGTACTTTGCCGTATGGCGGAATAGCGACTGAGCTTTAAAATATTGCCATTTTTACTATCGACAACTAACCCTCGGATCGAGTCTGAAAAATTAAATTTAAATTTCTTAATGACCTCTGGGTATTTTTTGTTGGTTATTAATTCCTCGATGACTAGCTTATAGACAAGGGCCTCAAAATTCTGTGTTTTATAACGAATGAGAGTGTGGTCCATGTCTAAACCAATGTACTTAATCTTTTTCATATTCAAAATGCGATTTACAAAAACTTTCTGATTCATGTCTTGTCCTTAGAGAGCGTATGAGTCATTTTAGCGAGCTCCCTTTATCAGATTTTCCACAACGGTTGTATCGGCCAATGTGGAAATATCACCTAGATCTTCAAATTCATGGCAAGCGATTTTCCGTAAAATACGTCGCATGATTTTTCCCGAACGTGTTTTGGGTAGCCCCGTGGCCCACTGAATATGTTCAGGAGTGGCTAGTGGCCCAATCTTTTCTCTTACTTGTTGAACGAGTTCTTTTTTTAGAGCATCTGTCGGCGTGATGCCGGCCTTGGTGGTCACGAAGGCATAAATTCCTTCTCCTTTGATTTCATGGGGAACGCCAACAACGGCAGCTTCAGCGATGGCCGGGTGAGAGACCAGCGCACTTTCAATTTCTTCAGTACCCATCCGATGACCTGAGACTTTGATCACGTCATCACTTCTACCGGTGATCCAATAATGCCCTCCTTCTTCACGGTGAGCGCCATCCCCTGTCAAAAAGTTACCAGGAAATGTTTTAAAATAGGTGTCAATAAATCGTTGCTGATTACCGTATATAGTTTGCATTAGACCTGGCCAAGGTTTTTTTATGACTAATTTCCCTGGCTGATTTTCCCTTACCTGCGTTCCCTGTTCGTCAACGATCTCTGGAACAATGCCAAAAAAAGGCCAACCAACTGAGCCTGCAACCAATGGTGTGGCTCCCGGTATTTGCGTGAGCAAGATGCCCCCTGTTTCAGTTTGCCACCATGTATTCACGATGGGACAACGTTTTTCCCCCACAACATCAAAATACCATTGCCAAACGTCTGGATTAATGGGCTCACCTACCGTTCCAAGTAATTTAAGACTTTTTCGACTGCTGCTTGTTACCCATTCATCACCTTCACGGCGCAAGGCACGAATAGCGGTGGGGGCGGTATAAAACGTATTAACTTGATGTTTGTCGATGATGTCCCAAAAGCGAGAAAATGTGGGGTAATGGGGCACTCCATCAAAAAGCAATGTGGTCGCGCCATTTGCTAATGGACCGTAGACCACATAAGAATGCCCGGTTATCCACCCCACATCAGCACTACACCAAAAAATATCGCCATCATGGTAATCAAAAACATATTGATGCGTCATGGCAACATAAACGAGGTAGCCACCGGTATTATGTAACACCCCTTTAGGTTGGCCAGTAGAGCCTGAAGTATAAAGAATAAACAATGGATCTGTTGCGTCCATTTGCTCAATTGGACAATCTTTATCAGCGCTAGCCATTGCTTCGTGATACCAGATGTCTCGCTTTTTATTCCAATCAATTGGATGGCCTGTATGCTTTACGACGATCACATGTTGTACATCAGGACAAGATTGTACTGCGAGATCACCATTCGTCTTGAGAGCGATGGTTTTTTCGCCACGCACGGTTTCATCTGCCGTGATCAATAATCGACAATCGGCATCAAGGAGTCGCGATTTTAATGCTTCTGCTGAAAAGCCAGCAAACACGACAGAGTGGATGGCGCCAATTCGGGCGCAAGCAAGCATTGCAACGACGGTTTCAGGGATCATGGGCAAATAAATACAGACACGGTCTCCCTTTTTGATGCCTTGGTTTTTTAATACATTTGCAAATTTGCAAATTTGTTCATGAAGTTGTTGGTAAGTGATGTGTTTTGTTTCATGCGGACTATTGCCTTCCCAGATAATCGCCACTTGATTTTTACGTGTTTCCAGATGCCGATCAACGCAATTGTAACAGGCATTTAATTTGCCATTGACAAACCAATTAATATTCGGGGTATTAAAATCACCTTCAATGACTGACTCCCAGGGCTTAGACCAAGAAATGAATTGTTTGGCTTGCTCCCCCCAAAATTCGGCCGGATTTTTGATGGACTGCTGATATAATGCATGATACCGCGCTTCATTGAGGTGGGCTTGTTTGGCAAATTCTGCCGATATTGTGTTCGTGTCTTTTTTTAGCATGGTGAACGACCCTGATCAAATGATTTTGCACCGTATCACCACGACTCTAAAATCGTGGTGATACGTTACAGGTTTTTTAGTATAACTGTTTTAACTGATTTTGCGAGAGCGTCAAATCTTTCCTCAAAATTGATGTGCTTTGGCCATTTTCCAATGTTTTTTAAAGCTGTCTGGAATGGACTTGCCGAGTAAATCTCCAGGTTTTAGGTATTCATGGATTTCACTAAATGGTTTCGAACAATCTTGGGCTATACGGCGAATAATGAGGTCCGGGGTCAGTTCACTAGGGTTTGAGAGTCCCATTGCTCCAACAATTTCTAAAAAACTCTTCATGGTATTTTTGTGGAAATTAGCAGCTCGGAATTTCTTTTCTTCCACAACAAGGCCACGCTGTAACCGTTTATTTTGGGTGGCAACACCCGTTGGACAGGTATTGGCATCACATTGCTTGGATTGTACGCAACCAACAGACATCATCATGGCTCGTGCCGAGTTACACATATCAGCACCTAGCGCAATTTTTTCTATCATGTCAAAACCAGTGGCAATTTTACCACTACAAATGAGGCGAATTTTGTCACGCACATTAATCCCAGTTAGCGCGTTGTGAACAAAAAACAATCCTGTCAATAACGGGCTTCCTACGTGGTTGGTGAATTCTAGGGGCGCGGCACCTGTGCCTCCCTCAGCACCATCCACGGTGATAAAATCAGGTAATATATTCGATTCTAGCATGGCCTTGCAGATCCCTAAAAACTCATCTTTACGTCCAACACAAAGCTTAAATCCAATGGGTTTTCCACCCGATAAATCACGTAATTTTTTAACAAATTGTAATAAGCCAATCGGTGAATCAAATGCAGAGTGCGCTGCGGGTGATAGAACATCTTCACCCATTTTTACTTTGCGCACTGCAGCGATTTCAGGGGTTAGCTTTGCTGCAGGTAAAATACCGCCATGTGAAGGTTTTGCACCTTGCGATAATTTGATTTCGATCATTTTCACTTCAATACGGGTTGCTTCTATTATAAATTGGTTTTCATCAAAATGACCTTGGTCATTTCGGCAGCCAAAGTAAGCAGTACCTATTTGAAAAATCACATCGCCCCCTTGTAAATGGTAGGGGCTCAGTCCACCTTCGCCGGTATTATGAGCAAATCCACCTATTTTTGCGCCTTGATTTAAGGCCATGATGGCGTTGGCTGATAACGCACCAAAACTCATGGCAGAAATATTAAGCCGTGAAGCGCTATAGGGTTGTTTACAATCAGGTCCGCCAACGGTGATGCGTGGCTCTACTTCAGAGACATGTTTGGGCGCTAAAGAATGAAGCACCCACATATACCCTGGTGCTGAAATATCACGTTCAGTACCAAATGGTACCGTATCTCTGACATTCTTTGCTCGCTGATAGATAAGGGAGCGTATTTCTCTATTGAATGGCCACTCGTCTTCGTCTGATGCAATAAAATACTGCTGGATTTCGGGACGAATAAATTCTAAAAGAAAGCGAATGTGGCCAAGTACAGGGAAGTTTCGCAAGATAGTGTGTTTTTTCTGCAGCAAATCATAGATCCATAACAATACGACCGGTGTCATGAAGACGAAAAACCAGCGGAGGTCATTTTGGATTGCGAAAAAAAACAGCAGAGTAAAAATGACTATCGCAAAACCTAAATACCATTGACGACGCATGTTGACTCTCCTTAAGCTTCAAATTGCTCATAGTTCGGTGACCACATCGTGTTTTGCACGGCTTTGTCCACTTGTCCATCCGTCATTGCATCAATATGCCCCTCACGAATACCCTGTAAAATAACGGCTTTTGCAATGTGTTGACTGACAGTGCGTATGGTTGATAACTCAGGTAATAAACGACCGACACCTGTATTGACTGCTGGGGCTAGTTCGCTTAAAGCAATTGCTGCTGCCATCATCATGCCATCTGTGACGCGACGAGCTTTACCCGCGACAACGCCCAGTCCAACACCCGGGAATATGTAGGAGTTATTACACTGGGCGATATTAATTTCTTTCCCCCCTATCTTCACGGCATCAAAAGGGCTACCGGTGGCTACTAAAGCAAGACCTGTCGTCCAGGTGAGTAAATCGTGTGGTATAGCTTCTGCGCGAGAAGTGGGATTTGATAGTGGAAAAATGATGGGACGTTTGCAATAACTGGCCATGGTACGGACCATCGGTTCGGTAAATTGGTTAGGTTGTCCGGAAACGCCTAATAATATACCTGGTTTTGCATTGTTGATCACATCAATTAGGCTGATGGTACCCGTTTTAGCGAGCTTCCAATCCTTCAATGATTGTTGTGGATGGGCAAAGGCTTTTTGAAAGGGGAGAAGATCAGTCATACCATCATGTAACATGCCATTTCTATCAACAAGATAAAAACGTGAGCGTGCATCCGCTTCGCTTAAACCCTGATGGATCATCGCTTGCACGAGTTGCTCGCTGATGCCACAACCCGCTGAGCCTGCGCCTAATACGGTAACATTCAGCTCTTTCAACGGGGTGTTTGCTACGCGCGTTGCAGCAAGTATAGCGGCCACTGTAACGGCAGCAGTTCCTTGAATATCATCATTAAATGAACAGAGTTGATCGCGGTAACGCTGTAACAAGGGATAGGCATGTTGTTGTGCAAAATCTTCGAATTGTAATAATACGTTTGGGAAGTGGCGTTTAATGCTTTTGACAAAATGGTCAACAAAATCATCATACTCTTTACCCGTAATGCGAGCGTGACGCCACCCCAAATATTCCGGATCATTGATTCTTTCTTGATTGTTTGTCCCTACATCTAAAATAATGGGTAATGTTTGAGCTGGTGCGATGCCTCCACAGGCGGTATATAAGGATAATTTTCCAATGGGTATGCCCATTCCCCCGGTTCCTTGGTCGCCCAGCCCTAGGATGCGTTCTCCATCAGTGACAACAATAACACTGATAGAACGTTGAGCCGCCACCGCGGAAATAATTTCATCCATGTTTTCAGCCTCAGGATAGCTGATAAATAAGCCACGAGGTTGGCGGTAAATATGATGAAATAATTGGCATGCTTCACCGACCACAGGGGTATAAATCACAGGCATCATGTCGACTAAATTTTCTAAAACGAAACGATAAAAAAGAACTTCATTACGGTCTTGCAAAGAACGCAGATAAATGTGTTGTTCTAACGGTGTTGTTTTTGCGGCATAAGCATCTTTGCAACGTAAAAGTTGTGCTTCTATGTCCTCGACACTGGATGGCAATAATCCAAACAGATGAAGCGATTTCCTTTCGGCCTCACTAAAGGCTGTTCCTTTATTTAGCAAGGGATCTCTGAGTATGTCTTTACCGCGTAAGGTTAGCTTTGTTGGCATGTTTTTCTCCCTGAAAATTTTTCACGACTTTGTTTAATTACCACATATTCTTTAGTAAAGTACAACCAAGTTAACTCATTTGATTTGCTATGGCGAAGCTATATTTTTATTACGCTCCAATGAATGCAGGTAAAAGCACGGTATTGCTACAATCTAGCCATAATTACCGTGAGCGAGGCATGCAGACCTTACTATTTACCCCAGCGATTGATACGCGTTATCAATACAGTACGATCCACTCTCGTATTGGTTTATCACAAGACGCATTATCTTTCAGTAGTGAGGATGATTTATTTGCGCTGGTCAATGCTTCTCGCCAAACCGGCCAAAGCTATGCCTGTGTTCTCATTGATGAAGCGCAATTTTTAACGCGTGAACAAGTTCAGCAGCTTACAATGATCACGGATCAACTGGCCATTCCTGTATTGGCTTATGGTCTACGCACTGATTTTCGCGGGGAGTTGTTTCCGGGAAGCCTGTCTCTATTAGCGTGGGCTGATGAGCTGGTCGAAATCAAAACGATTTGTCATTGTGGTCGCAAGGCTACGATGAACATGCGTATTAATGCATCAGGACAAGTTGTCCGCGATGGTGAGCAAGTGCTCATTGGTGGCAATGAGTCATATGTTTCTACTTGTCGCTTGCATTTTAATCTTGGTCAGGCCAACGCAGTATCTAATGATAAAAAAGTGTTCAATAAAGATACCATCCTTGTGTGATTTTTGTTATACTTCGCGCGGTCATTATTGGTTCATTTTTAGCAGCGTCATTTTTCGCATAGCATAGTCTGAGAAAAGGAGCAGTATTGTCTAACTCTTTTGCAGTCGATTCAAGCGTGAGATTGTCTCGCGGGGGCATCATGGCTTGGTTGGTTTGTCTTTCAGCCGGGTTGTTTTTTTTCTATGAGTTTTTTCAGCTTAATTTATTTGATGTGATTAACCAGCCTTTACGCGATGACTTTAACATCGATGCAACGCAATTGAGCTGGATGTCGAGTGCCTATCTGTGGGCTGATATTTTATTCCTTTTGCCAGCAGGTATGATTCTTGATCGCTACTCAGCGCGTTTAGTCATCCTATCTGCAATGTGTGTCTGTATCATTGGCACGGTAGGGTTCGCCCTGACAGGTTCATTCCTCATGGCCTCCTTTTTTCATTTTCTTTCAGGGATTGGCAACGCATTTTGTTTTTTATCATGTGCTGTATTGGTATCGCGTTGGTTTCTTTCGCGTCAGCAAGCGATGGTTATTGGTTGTTTAGTTACGATGGCTTTTATTGGCGGGATGATGGCGCACACTCCGTTGGCTTATCTTAATGAGATATACGGTTGGCGAAATTCTTTGCTAATCGATGGTGGGATTGGGGTGTTACTTTTCGCTTGGATATTTTTTTTCGTTAAGGACCATCCTGACGAAGACC
>CAMBDN010000052.1 GCA_945865355.1 Legionella genomosp. 1 | reverse complement strand
AAGTTCCTGCTGCGGCCTCTTTGCTTGCAATGGTTGCAAGTAACTTTTGGTTCGTATCGATTTTATTAACAAATTCAGCACAGCTAGTCATCGCACGGTATGCCGTGCGGTTAGGTTCTAGTAACTTACCTAGATCAACGGGGTTTGCTGCCGCTAGTAATATATTTTCTGCTGTATTTGCACCCGCTAATTTTGCGGTTATAAATTTTATTTCATCATTTGATCGATTAAGTTTCGCGTCTAATTGAGTAATAGTATCTGTTGCTAATGCTTTTAATTGGCCTTTACTTTCACTATCAAACGTATCCGGGACAAAACTTTCTAGGTTTTCACGTGTAGCCTTGCTCAATACTAGTCGATAAAGAGCGATGGGTAGAAAAGCTGCAGTGCTTGCTGCATACAACAAGGAGTTGGTTAAATCGCGGCTATTCAATTTCTCTAGACGGTTATGCCACTCGCTCATATCCTTGGCACTAGCTTTTGCAATGAGCGCATCAAAACTTGCCTGATTATTTTTTATCAGATCGCCTGCATATAATTGACCTACATTTTTCTCTGCGTTTTGTTCGATAGCACGCAAAAGGGCTTCTGCATGTCGCTTAGGCTCCTTCTCTTCTTCTAGCAGCAGTGCGTGTCTTTCTTTTGCTTGTATTAATGCTAATAAATTCGCATGAATGCTATCTAACTCTGCTTGCACTTGTTCGATTTTTTCAGGCAAGGGGGTATTGGGTTTATTTAGAACAGTGTCGCATCGTAAATTAAAATGCCTTTGTAAGGGCATTGCATCAACCTCACTACTGGCCATCTCTGCCTCCCAATGAATTGAATAATTGTCAAATAATGACTTTCTATACTGTCATTATAGTCATGTTTCTAAAAAATTGGGGGCCGATTGTCAACACCCTAGTATAAATGCATTTAAATAACTCTCCCTAACTTCTGTGTTTCAAAGGGACTCCATTTTAAATTTTATCCATTAGGGCTAGCGCTTAAAGTCTCAATCAAGATTTAACAAATTACACAACATTCGTAGTCAGTAGTTTTAGTAGCTGGAGTCACTGGCGATTCGCGTGGTGGCGCAAAGGTGCCAAAATTTTGCAGTCCAACAGCGTCTTTTCTTCTAGCCGCGTCTGGATTTTCTGAAAAGAGCACATCGTCTCGCATTAAATGTTCATTGCTTGGTGAATCTGGATCAGCAGCAGGTAGCTCAGTAGCTCCACTGCCAGCATTACTCTCAGATCCCACACTTCCGGCTCTGCTTAAGGTTAGGGCCAGTTGTTGTTGTAATTTGGCCAGTATCGTTGAAATTTGCAGATGGTTTTCTCTGCTAAGGGTGCTTTCTTGAGTGGCAATCAAATGTCTCGCTTTAACATGTAGCGAATGAGCTTCATCTCGATTACCTAATGACAAACATTCTTGAGCTTGTAAGCACATTGCTTTCAGCAGATTAAATACTATTTTTTCTTTTAGTGGGAGTGCTTCATCACCTGAACTTCTTGCAACCATCTCTAAGGCTGTGTTGGCTGCTGCTATTGTTTCCGGGTAGCGCTTTTCCTTAAGGTAAACAATGGCTAAATTAGAGTAGATAGGGCGCTCTTGTACTGGATGTAAACCAATAAAAACAGGTAAATTATAAATGTCTATGGCTCTTTTGTAGGCATCGATTGCTTCAATATTCCTGCCATTTTTAAATAAAGCATTGCCTATTTCTTTCCAGCTCAGGGCTAAATGCGCTAATAAATTTCGCGTGTCATCTCGCTGCTCAGCAAATGATGCTGGTAGACCATTGAATGCTATTAATAGATCGGTATGGATGAGGTTGAATTTTGCGATTGTGCGGTCAATTTCAGCAATGGGGCGTTTTAGGATGCCATCGCATTCAGCAAACCGATGTTTAGCCTTGGCATAACTTTGTCGCGCTTCAATTTCTTTTAAAATATCGGTGAAAATGATTTTTTCTTCGTGATTATCGCTGTGCATGAGTGCATGTCTAAATTTAGATTGTGCTGCCTCAAGTGCGCTGGCAAAAGAATGTCTCAATCGGTCAGCTGCAGTGGTTACTTCACTTTTATGTTCTTGAAGCAGTCCATGGATGGTTGCTAAATATTCATCGGGATAAAAATAATAAATTTCACCATTGATGATTTCCATGTGCTCAAATAAGGCATCAATACGACCCATCCCATCAAGAATACCGTGCGCCAAAGCGTAATCAAAGTCGATTTGAGCATCGCCCAGGGCAATCATGGTTGGTAAACTGTCCCCTTTATATGAAACTTGTTGCAAGGCTTCAGCCTTGACGTTAAACGCCATAAAACGAGGTTTAGTTGAGGGTGGCAGGTGTTGGTAACTAATGGGTGCATAGAACTCAAGAACAGCTTGTACCCAGAGGTCATAATTTTCTTTAGCTAAACCATCTGGGGCATGAAAATACAAACACACTTTATCCTTACCAAAGTTGGCTCCATAACAACGTGGGCGTTTAAATTCACTCCAGCCCAAATTCCTTAATTTTACAATTGATCGGGCATAGGATAGTGCATCCATAAAGTCTTCAGGGTATTGCTGGAGCATTTGAAACTGCTCCCAGTCGCTGGCGCTCATTTTCACGTAAGCAAGAAAATGATTGCGCACCGGTGGTTCGGTGATTGTTACCATCTTCAAAGGTGAATCGGGGATAATGCGGTTAACTGCAGCAACAACCTCACGTCGAGAACCCGTGCAATCAAATACATAATCAGCTTCAACAATTTCTTCGGTTCCATCGCTATTAGCAACAACAACGCCTGGTGCCACTGCATCTTGATGTAGCCTGAGGAAGTGTTTGTTTTCTATTCGGATGCCTAAACGTACTGCCTCAGCAAACAAAGCTCTTTCTAAGTCTTTGATATGCCCTGTTTTTTCGCCAGACCAAAATTTTATTCCAAGACCTGATTCAGCTTTTCTAAACACACTATGATTCAAGTGGCCTGGACGGTTATATTTGCGAACCGCAGGATCGATAGGATCAGGCGCGCGTGGATCATAGATAACGACATTACGCAGACCTTCTTTCACCGATTTTATTGCAGCATACAAACCTGCTGGCCCGGCACCGATTATGACCTTATTTTTCATTAGAACACTATGATTTTATTATGCGCATTAAGCTTCTAAATTGCGCTGACTAGGGGTTTGAAAAACATTGTATGACAGATAGATTAAGGATTTATTAAATAAGCGCTACTGCTAATAATTCGTTAATGTTGATTTATTACAATACATGAATTATTTTGCTATTAAGGACGACACGTGAGCGGTGCTGATAGTGCGAAGACACTTCTGAATAAATTTAATCATCAGCAATATCGAGCGTTTACGCTCAATAGTGAAGCGACCCTTACTTTGCCGGTTATTTCGTCTGTTCCTGGAGTTGGCGCATCACGGCGACGGGATGTGTATCGTAAAATTATCTCCCATTCACAAAGTAGCCATCATGTTAAATTCATCTCTAAAAACAATGAACCGCATGCCTTTTTTTGGCAAACCACGGCAGAAAAACTAGAAAAAGCAGCGCGTTGGGGAATCGTTAAAACGCATTCTATTACTGGCAAAGTGATTGCATCCTTGGGGCAGTATCGTGTTGTAGCTCATAGCCGAGCTGCAAAGGGCATGGTGAGTAATTCACAAGCAGTAAAATTAAAATTACTTGATCTTTTTCAAGATCGCTTTGCAGCATTGCGAGATGTTGAGTCCTTGGTGAATGGAAGTAAGACCGCGATAGAATATGAAGACACACTGATACAATATGTTCAAAAATTAGAAGCAACCAAGAGAAATTTAGAAGCGTATTTTAGTAATGTAAATCGCTCGGGCTTGGATAACGAAACGCTGATGCAAATCAAAAAAGACATTCAAGCTGATATTGACCGAACCAATGATTACGTCGATTCATTAAGGGGTGCTGACAATCTTCGCGAGTGCAATCGTGCGCGCGGGAAGGATTCCATCATGGAGTTTGTCAAACAGCAAATGTTGTATGGTTTGTATGAGCTGCAAGGCATTAATCAAGATTTAACGTATAGCCGGAAGCGTTTTTTTGCACTGACTCGTGGTGAGTTGAATGATTATATTGAAGATGCGCGTAAGGTGATTGACGATCATCAAGCTGATTTACGCAATGCAGTGACGGCTAAACATCATGGTGTTTATTCATCAGACAAAGATGCGTTGATCACCTACGATTTTACTGACGATCAATTAACACCAGCTCGTGAGCGTGAAGTTTTGTTGTCCTTAAGTTTTATTGAAGGGTGGGATAAGCTTAAAGACCTCAACGATGAAAGACCAACGGTGAGCAATGATTCTGGCGAAGAATCACTTCAAGTCTATGCCGCAACAAGATGGAAAAATCATCGCAATATAAAAACATCCGTCAAAAGTTTAGGTTATTACTTTATTAACCTTATCAAAAGTTTTTTTGTATACACCCATCCATGGGAAGAAGAGTCATGGAGAAATAATAACTTTCATTTGGTTGCAGCAGACCTTCGTGCGCACGCAAAACCAAATGAACCGATGTGGCGAAAACCGGTTAAATTCTTAAAACAATTTGGCTATGCAATGGCTGATGTATTTTATGGTGTATATGATTTCGGTGCGGGACTAGTGGTAAAGATGCCGGATACTATTGTTAATGATTGGTATTCTGCTGCAGCAATCCCAACTTTAGATAGTGTACTCAGCGATTCATCTGCTGCAATCAGTTGTATTCAGTTGGTTGAAGATGATCGTTTAAAAAAAGTGTTATTGCGAAGCAAATATGAGCCACCTGAAACGTATTCGTTGAGTACTAGCAAATTAGCAACGGTGGAGTATGCCCTCAATCCGGGTGAACAAAATGACATTTTAACGTCGATGGCTAGAGGTCTGAACGGCTTTGGTAGTTTTTTTTCTCACAATATCTATGCAAAGGATCCTGTCGCAGGTTTATTGTTTACCGCAGCTTACGCTGTAGGTGTCGGGGCAATTTATCAACCATCGTTTACTTCATCGGTGTTTGGTTCTAGTTATGTGAATTGGTTTTCTAACTTTTCTTATACGATGGGTTCGTCAAAATTCGCAGCAGTTATTGCTGGCGGATCGACGCAAGCGGAGATTTTTGCAGCAGCTTGGGATAGTGCTGTTCATGGTCCCAGCGGATTGGTTATGAATACGTTTTATGAGTATGGTGAAGATCCATTGACGATTGGAGCTTATTTCGTCGCAGCCTATGGTCTAGGGTATATTCTTGCTAATGGAATTGCAGGGCATCAAATCCCTTGGTTAAGTGAGTATCTTAAAGAAGATCTGGGTAGTGCACCGGATGCCGCTTATCCATTGGTTGGCGCTAAAGTTGCCATTTTGTTGTATGAGTCACTCATCACTGAAAAGGAAGAGGAGCATCCTCAACCTGAATTATCAGTCAATGGTGATGAACTTAAGAAGGCATCACAACAATTTATTGAAACAAATAAGCAGATGATTGACCGATTCCGCTTCGCTTATTGGTTATCTACCCATGCTAAAATGTTGCCAAAACTTGAACCTAAACAACAATTTGCTATTTCAAGACAGATTGATGAGCTGTTTAGCAAAGAAGAGAGTGAATCGCTGCATAAATTACTTTATCCCGAAATCCAATCGTCAATTGCATATCAACTGTTTTCTATCCCCTTATCGTACATTCCGATTATTTTACGTTTCGGTGTTTCACTTGTTCTTAGCTTTGTCGCTTTGGTACAAGGAAAAGAACATTATGGGGAGCCGGCTAGGAGAGCAGCCATACAGTTGATTGATACGGTTAAGAAAGACTTAAGTCGATTGGTCGTTTTTGCTTCGTATGTGCTGTATTTGCCGTATACCCTGGCTGCGACGATGGTGAAAATGACCGCTTATTTATCATCAATGACCATAGGACGGATAGCAGGTCTTTTTGATGCAAAACCGGGGCATTATCTGCACCGATCTTTTGCTACTGTCCATGCTTTCTTTAGAAAAGTTGGCGAGTATATCTTTCCCGTCAGGGTATTAAAGGATGTTGCTGTTGCTCACCCAACCCACACGATTAGAGAGGTTGAATCGTCTTATGTAAAATTGATAAAGCACATTGGTGAATTAAAAAAACGCCCACCCGCTGATACCACTGCGTTGGATACACAACACAAGTCCATTTTTTCTGCGGTGGACAAGGTTGAAAAGCCAGGCATCCCTGCCGGCGAGCAATATACCTCAGTTGCTAAACAAGTCGCTTAATTATTGAGTGGATCAGTGATTTCCCCCTTTGAAAAAGGGGGACTAAGGCCGATTTTATAAAAGCATTTAACAAGCCTCCTAACCTATTTTTTACAAAGGGAAAAATACCAGACATCATCCTCCTTGCATGAGCCCGTAAGCGTCGACGAACCTCAGTAGCTTTTATGCAACTCATTAAGCTATGATATTAGCGTGACATCATTCGGGAGAAAAATTGGTTAATATCACTCTATCTAATCACAATCAATCCTCTCAGTATCGAACGGTTAGCATCAATATCAATAAGGGTATTTGTACTTTTGCGGATAATCGAGAGATTGCACTAAAAAAATTAATGAATGAGTCGGACTTTAGCCATCCCTTGCTAAAGGAGCCATTTACACCATCGCCTGATCATCTCTTTCACTATGAATACGATGATGTTGATGGCCTGCTTTATTCTGCCATCTTTATCTACGCAACGCTGTTAAGAGCCGATAATCCGCGTTCCTGTCTATTTAAAATCAATCCATCGTTGGTCTTTCAGCAGCTGAGTTTTGGTGATGAGCTATATGTTTCTATTCATCGTCATAAAATAGCACAAGAGTCGATCAATATTAGTCAGTTTGAGTCATTGGTTGGCCACTTATTCAACGTTAAATTTAAATTTTCAGAATGTTTAATTATCGAGGACATGTTTACTGTTCAAGATCTTCCACCCACTATCAATGGTGATGCGCTCTATCAGACCAAAAGTCATATCGTTGAGTTATTGAAAGTGCCTAAAGAATTTAGCCGTTATGAATTACGTTATATTAATTCCATGATGGGATTTGGGGTATTTAGCCGAGAGGAAATTAAAAATGGGGATATTATTGGTATGTATAGTGGCGTAAAAACAGCCAATCGCCCAGTGACATTACAATACGCATTTAAAAATGAGCATGATTGTCTCAACATGTATATTGATGCTCAACAATTTGGCAATATAACGCGATTTATTAACCATGCCCCCAGTCCAAATAAGAGTGATAGTCTTTCAAAAAACACCTCATTAATGGCTGCGAATATTACCCCAATGAGCCATTTTTTAAATGGCATAGAAACTATCGTTTACACAGCAAATAAAGATGTACCGAAGGGAGAACAGTTACTTGTAGATTATGGGGCAGATTTTTTTACAGAACTTCAACCGATCCGATTTAATACCAAAGGACAACTGATTGATAAGAATAAAAAATTTCTTCGAAAAAATACTCGAAATAAAATATACCAACTAAGAGTAATGGCTAGTCATGGTGTTAAGCAGGCCCAGACTTTTGTGTTGTTAAGGATGCTGATAATTTTAGCTTTTATCACAATAGGTTTAGGGCTGTTAAATCACACGTAGCCTGGGATCTTTATTTACACGGGATGAATAAGTAGTTTTTTGCGGGATGTAGTGGCGCCCGAAAATCTCTTCGTACACAAGCTAAACACACTAATTGAGCCGGTTACTGCAAATAGAATTGGAATTAGAAAGTTAAAATTGAGGCGCGTGAATTCAAAAATGAGTGCGATAGCAGTAATAGGCATTTTTTGAGCGGCGGCAAGAAATGCGGTTGCCCCAATCACAGCATAAGCGCCCAACTGAGCGCTAGGCCATATTATATTCCATAGCCCACCGAGTAAAACAGCAAGTAATGCACCATTCGCTAACGATGGTGTGAGTAATCCCCCTTTAGCGCCCGCTCGTAGGCTTGACCAGATGATGAATGTTCGTAGAATCAATAAAATCGCGGTCATTCCAAGGCTTGCTGCATCATCAAACTCAAGCTGAGCGGGACTTTTACCATTTCCTAAAAGAGAGGGGAAGTAAATAGCGAGACATCCTATCATGAAGAAGTTGACCAGGCATCGAACGATGATATGCCAATGGTTTGGCGATGTGCGACGTGCGCGGGTCATAACGCGGATAAACCAATAGGCAGCTAAACCAAAAATAGGGCCTGCAAAAATTGACCAGACCACTAATGAATAACTGATCGTGTAATCGAGTACGTCGTATTGAGGGGTATTCCCGAGACCGACCCACGAAATAATGACAGCGATGCCCGACGTGGCAAGCGCAGGTATTAGTGCTGACCAACTTAGTGTGCACAGTAATACTTCTACTGTAAACAAAGCGCCGCCTAAGGGGACGTTATACACGGCCGCCAATCCGGCGCCGGCTCCACAGGCAAGCATCACTTGGGTGTCTTTGAGGGTAAGTCCTGCTTTAGATGATAGCCAACCTGCAAAGAGGGCGCTAATTTCTCTTGGTGCAACTTCGCGCCCAAGTGGAGAACCAAGGGCAATCGTAATGATTTGTAAAAAAATATGCGCAGTTGTTGATCCCATAGGCATTTGTGGTTGGGTTGATTTCACAGCTTCAGCGATACTTACCAATGGTTTTCCATAACGAGCCACCGCCCACCATCCCAACCCTGCGACTAAGCCACACATAGTGAGTACAATGACGCGTCTTTCCGACGATGACGCATGAACACCTTCTAGGAAGGTTTCATTACTGATAATCATATCCGGGCTGTATCCATAGGCAATATGCTGGATATAATGTAACAATAGCGCTAAAAACATTGCCCCCAAACCTGCACCAATTCCAACAATAATGGTGACAGCAAAAAGAACAGTGTAGGACGTGGTCGGTTTGGGTTTTTTGGAGTTCAAAAATTCCAATGTTAAATTCCTCTTTTAAAGAGAATATCAATTGCATTATTTAGGATAATGCAATTGATAGATAGTTTTCGCAAGATATCTATTTGTATCCTGATTGAATAGCGATTAGCAATGGAAGGTTTGCCCTTTGAAAAAGAGGATTAAGGAGGATTTATAAGATGCATAGATGGAGCGTCATTAGCTTCTGGTTTGGTTTCCTCTTGTTTTCTTCACTTGCTTTTGCCGTAGGTGATGATCAACTCCCCGATGGGATTAAAAGCGATAGCTTTCCACCGAATGTTGGTAATTTTGCTTTACCGACCTCGCAACAGCCTGGACCGTTATTATCCTTTGGCCAAACCTTAATTGGTAGGAATGATCTACAACTTGCGATCAATGCATTCAGCCCTTATTCAATTGGCGGTGCGTTTGATAGCACGAATGTAACGATGACGTATGGTATTACTGATAGGCTGGCGTTGTATTTTAAATACCCAATTAGCGCGCCCAGTCTTCTGGATATTAATTTGCAGCTAGAGCAAGCAATTTATACCTCAAGTCGTTCGCGGTATTCTGATCTGGCAACAATCGTTGGTGCAGTTACTCTCCCTATAAAAGAAGCAACAACAACTAAACAGATACCCCAAGGATACGGTGCGCCGACTTATTTTCTTGGAACTACATTTAACCGCACATATGTCGATTGGATGGGGTTTGTATCACCTGGGGTGCAAGTTACGACGAGCAGCAATCATGTTCGCCTTGGTTCACAAGTGCTCTATCAAGCGGGTATTGGTCGTAATATTATCGCAGTGAGTGATCAGTCTATTCTTTTTGGATTGCTTGAGCTCGATGGGCAATATACGGAAAAAGACCATATATTCGGACGCGCAGAGCAGAATACGGGAGGGAATACGGTTGCTCTTGCACCCTCGATATGGTTTTCATCAAAAAGCTTGATTGTACATGCAGGGGTTGGATTTCCTGTCGTTCAGGATTTAAACGGTAACCAATGCAAAATAGATTATTTTGTTGTAGGGGAGGTTATCTGGACTATTTCATGACTTTTATTGGGTTTCTAGGCGTAAACCGTCCAAATTTCCGGAAAATTTTTTAACAAAACGATACCGCTATGAACGTCCAGCAATAGCTGAGGCAGGGGCTGTATCGAGTTCATCTTCGGCGCTTGCTGAGGGAGCTGCTGTATTGGGTTCATCTTCGTCGCTTGCTGTCGTAGAAGGTATCGAAGCAGCCGCATCGGTAGGTAATGCAGCTGAACTAGAGGCTCCTTTTCGCCATAATTGATACTGTAATAACGTCGCCTCAGGTATAGATTGTTTGAGTGCCATTTGTCTTTCTACGACATGTCCCCAGCCTATCTGCATATTAGCAAAAGGTGATACATCAATTATACATCTTTCAAGGATGTGACTCGCCAATAACACTTCAATTAATTGAATTTGATTTTCTCCATACAACATCTCGCCATCAGGCGTGATCATAAACCAAGCCCCTTCTAAATTTGAGCCGACGGGGTTACGCATATCAAAACCATGTTGGAAAAGGTTATGAACGTTTTGATCATATGCGGGATGAGGTATCCTGTAGGTTTCAACACCTTGTTCGATAGCAACTCTTAAATGCGTTGCTAAATGACGATCCAATTGCATGCTATATCGCTTTTTTCCTTTATCAGGTCTTGCTTTCGCAGCGTCCGACCAGGTCTGATACGTAACGAGTAAACAATGTTCAAATAGCTTCTCTGGATCAGTTCCTCGATCCTCTTTTCTCCGTGAATACTCAAGCAGTCCTGCGTCTAAGCTAGCTTGCAACCCTTCTAACCAAACATTTTCACCGTAGATATTATTTTGTTGGTCGCGTGAAGAGAAATTAATCAATTGTTGAAATACGAACTCATGGGGAGTAACACAACCCGCACGACGGATCGAGAAATCGCTGAACAAAGTTTCTGGATTAATTATTTTATCTAATAATGCACTTAATGGTGTCCCTATAACCTTGGGATGTCCCTGCAAAAAGCGGATATATTCACAACATACTCCTATTAATTCCTTGCGCTCCTCATAACCATTGTGTCCATTTTTGAAGGTATTGTATACCCGCATTTTTTCTGAGGGAAATCCAGGAAATAGGCTGGGGAGTGGTTGTCCTAGTGCGAGTCCATCCCAGTCACCGGTGGTTACTAGGCCGTATCGATCGTAAAGAGTTTTGATTTGTTGTTCTGTCAAGGCTAACAATATTAGGTAAATTGGTGTTTCTTCATTCATGGCATTGATTAAATCAAATGTTTTTCTTGTTTCAGCAGTCTCTAGAATTTTGCTTTCATGGATAATTTTTAATAGGTCAGCGGATGTTTTTGGTGTATTTGCAAAAACTTTGGCTTCAGTGATAATCTCCCCGGGCGCAATAGGACCTTGGTGATTGACATAGCCTACTTTAAATATTTTGGGGAATGCTTTTTCATAATCAGCATCTGGTACATCAGCAAGAGCACCGTATTTACGAATTACTTTTTTCTCAGGGACCCATAATGGATGATTCTCGGGTCGGTCCCAAGGTCTTGAATAAAAAATATGGGCACAATCACCTTGATTTAAGTTAATAATAAATTGCCCATGGAAATCTCTATCACCTTTGCCAGGTTTATAGATCAAACGTAATATCCCTGTAACCTCATCGTAACCCTGAACCAGCATGTCTCCTTGCGGACCAATTTCTCTTAAAATGTCTTGCATGGTGACCGGTAGTGTGACGGTATGTTGGTAGTCCGGATGATTGATATCCTGTGCCAGGTGAAAAGCCTCCTTTTGATCTTGATCTTCTGCTCCTTTTCCATTTTTAATACGACAAAATTTAACTTCAGCCGCAATTGAGCCCTTAAATAAGCCTTGGTCGCTGGTCTTTCTCTTATTTAGACCTGTTTTTGGACCTCGTAGTTGATTGTAAACAGGGGGCGATCCGGCACGTAGAATCAGCGGGACGCCTAATATATTGCACTGCAACGCCATATGTGCAGCGAGCTCTGGTTGCATTCCGCAAGCCATCATTGCCGCTGTTGACCGCTTCACACCAGGGTTGTTAGCAAAGACTTCACTTTCCTTCTTCATGATTTGCGCTCTTAGTGATTGACTAGGTTCAGGGTGATAACGTCATCGGCACCCCCATTGGGTGGTACTATGGTGATCGTTGTTTTATTAAATGAACCAACGGTATATGTTTTATCGGTAAGTTGGATAGGGTTTCCTTGTTGATCTTGTGCAGAAGATGCATCGGCTATCGTTGATAATGTATCTAGTGAGATAGATTGTCCACGGGTGATGGTTATCGGTGTGAGTGTTTGATCGTTAGCTTGTTGGCCTTCATCACCAGCCCATGCGTTTAAGGACAAGATATAACTTACTAAAAGTGTCATTATGATTTTTTGTTTTGGCATTTTAGAATCCAAATAAATGTTTACTAAGCAACCTTAACTAATTAGTCGCTGGCGCGAAATAACCAAAAAAACACCTTGCCGAGCCTAAAAGCAGTTTACATATCAGCCCCAATTTCTATTTTTTTGCCCCCAACCACTTGATTCCCTAGAAATAAATGACTAATGTTGCGCTTTTTAAAGCGCACCG
>CAMBDN010000051.1 GCA_945865355.1 Legionella genomosp. 1 | reverse complement strand
ATTACCCAGAAAGGCGTAGACATATTCTACGGTGGCATTGAGGCAGTCGGTTAAGGCAATATTCAAGCCAGCACCTAAATCCCAGGCGACTTGTGTGGTGGTATTATTCCCTAGTTGCAAGGCACTTGCTGGGTCAATGTCAGCACCTATGGCTGCTTGACTATACGACATGGTATTCCAAGTTGGACCAACCCCAAAAATGAGGTAGGGAGAAAATTTTTTTGCAGTAAAAAGTGTTGGTTTGAAATCAAACATTAAGCGCGAGCTAGAGAGAGTTGCGCTAAAAAGGTAGTTGCTTAATGGAGAGGTTTGATTTTGCCAAACATTGCCATTCAGCGTGGTTGCTAAATTGTATACATTGATTTCGAATAAAAGGTGATTTATCACTTGACGCGTTGAAAGTTGCTCATCGAATAGATAATAACCTAACCCTACTTTCCAACTGCCATCATTGGATGAAGTACTGACTAGATTGTTATCTGTTTTAAGCGGTGAAATCATTTGGTGTGTGCCACTGGATTGAACCCAATTAGTACCTCCTGAAGCAGAAATCTCAAGGTTTTTTATAAATGCATTATCGAACAAGGACGTTGTAGCATTTAATGTCGGAGAATGACGGGTATTTTGGCTAGCGGCATTGATAGTGGTTAAGCTTAATGCTGAAATTAGCGTCAGGACAACACTGCTATATTTTATTGTATAAAACTGCATAAAACATCCTTGTTGGAAGCAACAAAGCCCTAGCATATAGGGTAGTAGGGCAATAGGGCAATTAATTATTTTAAATTATCTATAGTAAGACGCGCTGGTGAATATCTGTTTTTTCTAAGATACTGGTAGACTATTGATTTTAACTGATTATCAAGATGTGATCCCGTATTTCGCTGTGTTGCATAGGGGCTCCATGTCTTATTTTTATGGCGATGTGATGGACGATTTATTGATGAATAGAGATGTGATGTCAGATGAGATGAATGCCTTGCGCGAGCAGATTAGACGATATGATTACCATTATTATGTGAGGGATGAGCCCTTAGTCCCGGATGCCGAATATGATCGGTGTTTCAAAGCACTGCAAGCGCTTGAGAGCAAATACCCTCAATACATTACCACGGATTCTCCCACGCAGCGTGTTGGGGCCGCGCCAGCGACTGCGTTACAACCGGTTGCGCATCGGCAGCCTATGCTTTCACTGGCGAACGTGTTTTCAAGTGATGAGTTGCAAGCGTTTATCAAACGCGTCGCTGATAAATTAGATCAAGATGAAACGAGTTTGTTGTTTGCTTGTGAACCAAAGCTTGATGGTCTTGCTGTAAATTTAACCTATGAGAATGGTTTACTCATTCATGCAGCTACTCGTGGTGACGGGGCAGTTGGTGAAAATGTTACCAATAATATTAAAACAATTGCAGCGGTACCTTTGAAGTTAATGACAGCACATGTGCCCGCGCTTATTGAGATACGTGGCGAGGTTTTTATGCCGAAAGCAGGTTTTGATGCGTTTAACGAACAAGCTCGTCTGCATGGAGAAAAAACGCTGGCAAATCCTCGTAATGCTGCAGCGGGTAGTTTACGTCAGTTGAATCCATTGATCACTGCCAAAAGGCCGTTAGCGATTTATTGTTATGGTATTGGTGTATGCGAGGGATACAGCCTACCAGATAGCCATTTGCAGCAATTAAAGTTATTACAAGATTTTGGTTTCAGAGTGTCATCGTTGACTCACGCAGCCAAGGGCATGGTGGGTTGCTTGGCTTATTATGAATCCATGCAAGAACGTCGTTCTACGTTGCCTTTTGAAATTGATGGTGTGGTTTATAAGATAGATAGTACTGCAATGCAGCAAAAATTAGGTTTTGTTGCTCGTGCTCCACGATTTGCTTGTGCCCATAAATTTCCGGCAAGCGAGGAAATGACGACCTTGCTCGCTGTTGATTTCCAAGTCGGCCGTACGGGTGCCTTGACTCCGGTTGCACGTTTGCAGCCAGTTATTGTGGCGGGGGTAACGGTTAGTAACGCCACGTTGCATAATTTGGATGAAATTGAGCGCAAGGACATTCGTATCGGTGATGTGGTCATCATCCGGCGTGCAGGTGATGTTATTCCAGAGGTCATGTCAGTGGTTGCAGAAAAGCGCCCGACGCATACCCAAGTGATTCAAATGCCTAGCCATTGTCCGGTTTGTAGTGCAGAAGTTATTCGTGAACAAGGCGAGGCTGTGGCGCGTTGTACGGGTGGTTTATTTTGTAAAGCACAACAAAAGCGGATGATGTGGCATTTTGCTTCACGCAAAGCCATGGCTATTGATGGTTTGGGAAAGGTATTAATTGCGCAACTCATTGATGCTGATTTGTTGCATGATGTATCTGATCTTTATGCTTTGCAATTAGATACACTAGCGAGCTTACCAAGAATGGGGAAGAAATCAGCGGAAAATTTATTGCTTGCCATTGAAAACAGCAAAAAAACGACGTTCAATCGGTTTTTGTATGCCTTGGGCATTCGCGAGATTGGCGAAGCAAGTGCGCAGGTTTTAGCGAGTCATTTTCCAGATCTAGCAACGTTAAGACGGGCCTCGTATGATGAGTTGCTAACGCTTAAGGATATGGGCCCTGTAGGGGCAACGTATGCAGTGCATTTTTTTGCAGAAAAACATAATCTAGATGTGGTCGATAAGTTATTAGCTTATGGCGTGCATTGGCCACATCAACAGCTAAAAGACGTTGATCATCAACATCCCTTCTATGATAAGACAATGGTATTGACGGGTACATTAGCGAGTATGAGTCGCGATGAAGCAAAAGCAAAACTGTTAGCTATTGGCGCACGTGTGACCGGTAGTGTATCGGCTAAAACCGATTATGTTGTAGCGGGTAGTGATGCGGGTTCAAAGTTTGATAAAGCAGCAGAGCTTGGCGTTAAGATCTTAGCTGAGGATGAGTTTCTTGCGTTATTGAATCAGAGCCTTTAATGAATGTAGCGTGCTAAGTTACTGATCCTAGCGAACGAAGATGAATTCTGCTCAGCAATGTTATTCGGTCAGAGCAAAGACGAATACCCAGTTGAAATGGTAGCAACCGGGTTACATGTTTATAAGGACGTTATATTTTGCCAATAAAGGGACTTTTGTTTGCGACATTGATCAGCGCTTGTGGTCTTTTGCACGCTAGCGCTTGGGTTTTTAATAATCCATATCCTTCTCGCGAGTCATCACAAAAAATATATTACACGTCATTCAGTGAGCAACCGAAAACACTTGATCCGGCTAAATCTTATTCTTCCAATGAATATCAATTTATCGCCCAGGTCTATGAGCCGGTACTGCAATATGATTATCTGGCTCGACCTTATCAATTGGTGCCACTAACTGCGTCAGCAATGCCTGCGGTTCATTATTTTGATAAGGGAGGGCGGGCGATTTCTGACCCTGAAAATCATGAGATAGCTACGAGTGTTTACGTTATTCACATTCAGCCAGGGATTTTATATCAGCCCCATCCTGCTTTTGCCAAGGACCAACAGGGGAAGCATCGGTACTTTCAATTATCGGCTGCATTTCTCGATGACAATGACATTAGCCAGCTTGCTGATTTTAAATACACAAGTACCCGCGAATTAATCGCTGATGATTATATTTACGAAATCAAACGGCTGGCTAATCCATCAGTCGATTCACCTATTTATGGCTTGATGAGTGAATACATCGTTGGTTTTAAGGATTATGCCGGGACTTTACCAACGGTTGATGTAGGGAATAAATATATTGATTTACGCAAATACCCACTGTTTGGGGTACGTAAATTGGATGATTATACCTTCCAAATTAGTATCAAGGGGTTATATCCGCAGTTTACTTTTTGGTTGGCGATGCCCTTTTTTTCCCCTGTTCCTTGGGAGGTTGATCGTTTTTATGCTGAACCCAATATGGATGATAAAAATTTAGATTTTGGTTGGTATCCAGTGGGTACAGGGCCTTTCCTGGTGGCCGAAAATAACCCTAATAGCCGGATGATTCTAGCTAAAAATCCAAATTATCGTGCGGTGTATTTCCCTACAACAGGGACGGCAGCAGACAAGAAGCATGGCTATTTAAAACATGCCGGTGAGCGATTGCCGTTAATTGAAAAAGCGATATTTACTTTGGAAAAGGAATCAATTCCAAGATGGAATAAATTTTTACAAGGCTATTATGATGCTTCAGGAGTAACTGCAGATAGTTTTGATAAGGCCATTCAAATCACAGCAACGGGTGCGGCAGGGTTGACGCCCGATATGCAGGCAAAGGGGATGCGTCTAGAGCAACTGATAGAGCCATCCATTTATTATTTCGGCTTTAATATGTTAGATCCTGTTGTGGGTGGTCGTAGCGAACGAGCAAGAAAATTGCGGCAGGCGATTTCAATCGCTTTAAATTATGAAGAGGATATCGCAATATTTCTAAATGGTCGTGGACAGCCAGCACAAGGGCCTATTCCTCCCGGCATTTTTGGCTTTCGTGAAGGGGAGAAAGGCATTAATCCTTATGTTTACACCTGGGGTGGTAAGGCGCCCTCGCGGCGACCAATTGCTGATGCAAAAACTTTGATGAAAGAAGCGGGATACCCTGATGGTCGTGATCCCCGAACTGGGAAATCCTTAATTTTACATTATGATGTACCGGTAAGCGGTGGGCCAGATGACAAAGCGCAGCTGAATTGGATGCAGAAACAATTTGATCGGATTGGTATTGCGTTGGATGTGCGCGCAACACAATATAATCGCTTCCAGGAAAAAATGCGCAGTGGTAATGCGCAATTGTTTACTTGGGCTTGGAACGCTGATTATCCTGATCCTGAGAATTTTCTATTTTTACTCTATGGCGCTAATAGCAAAGTAGCGTATGGTGGTGAAAATGCTGCGAACTATAATAATCCTCAGTATGACAAACTCTTTGATTTAATGAAAAACAAAAAAAATGATGCAAGTCGCCAACAACTGATTGATCAAATGATTGAATTACTGAGACATGACGCCCCCTGGGCATGGGGTGTTTATAGTGAAAGCTTGGTGTTAAGTCAGCAATGGGTGGCTCCGATCAAAAAAAATACCATTTATTTAAATACCCTGAAGTACATGGCCATTGATGTGCCTTTGCGTAATACGTTACGTGATGCTTGGAATCATCCTATTTTCTGGCCCATAGGTGCATTGATATTTATCATGGCGATATTGTTTTTACCTTTTGTATGGGCTTATCGCAAAAAGCAACAACAACAAGCGAGGCGAGGATAAAAGAGCTCTTCTCCCATAAAAATCCTGGGGAGATTATTATGAGCGTTCTGACCTAGAGATTATCCGTGCCTCCTATAACTGAATTTTGTTGAGATGAAGGTAATAGTCAATAATTCTGGTAAGGTAAATCTGAATTGTAATCACGCTTCAGGGCATAATTTCATTTATTTTTGGAAATTTAATAATGGGTACTTATCTCTTCCGACGACTGTTGTATGCTATTCCTATTTTATTAGGCATCAATGTTTTGACCTTTGCGCTATTTTTTATGGTCAATTCTCCAGAGGATATGGCTCGTATGCAGCTGGGTCAAAAACATGTTACACAGACGGCTATTATTCAATGGGAAGAGCAGCGTGGTTATAATCGGCCGCTTTTTTTTAATGATAAAGAGAAAGGGATGACATCGTTTACCCGAACCTTGTTTTTTCAAAAATCGTTGCGATTATTTGCCTTTGATTTTGGCATCTCAGATGCGGGTCGTGATATTAGTTATGATATTTCGCAGCGGATGTGGCCAAGTCTTGCTATTGCAATTCCAGTGCTGATATTAGGAATGTGCGCGGATATTTTTTTTGCGATGATGATGGCGTTCTTTCGATCGAGTTATCTTGATCTGAGTGGGGTTATTTTTTGTATTATATTGATGTCCATCTCAACGATGTTTTACATCATTGGTGGTCAATACTTATTGGGTAAAGTTTTACGACTTGTACCCATATCGGGTTATAACGATGGTTTGCAAAGTATCAAATTTGTTGTGTTGCCAGTTATTGTTGCAGTAGTCGGTGGGGTAGGGGCTGGAAGTCGATGGTATCGTACATTATTTTTAGAAGAGATGAATAAAGATTATGTGAAAACGGCGCGAGCAAAAGGGTTATCCGAATCAATGGTGTTATTTCGCCATGTCTTAAAAAATGCAATGCTACCTATTTTAACCAGTGTGGTGGTGATTATTCCTTCATTGTTTATGGGTAGTTTGGTGTTGGAGTCCTTTTTTGGTGTACCTGGGCTGGGTAGCTATATTATTGATGCAATTCAACAACAAGATTTTGCTATTGTTAGGGCGATGGTATTTTTAGGATCGATTTTATACATTGTTGGATTGATATTAACTGATATTTCTTACACGCTTGCTGACCCTAGGGTGCGACTTCAATGAGCATGCATTTCTTATGGACGGACAAGTGTTTTCTCACCGTGTTGACGCTCGCTTTTGTTTCAATCATTAGGGGATTGCGAAAGCAGCATATTCGACGGGCTTTCTTGGCCATTTTCAGGAAACCAATCGCCGTGAGTGCCGCCATTGTTTTAATGTTTTTTCTGATGATAGGGGTACTTGACTCTATTCATCTAACAACAAAAACGGTTGCTGATTCACTGCTCGATCGTGTTTTGTCACCGTTAGGGGAAGCTTATGAAAAAACATACTCAGCGCCATTCGCATTAACCTTATATTCTTCTGAAACTGTTTTAATTCAGGGCCAGGTAGAACAAGTTTATCCACGTTTAATTTACCCAATACCCGCTATTAAGAACGATGTGGATAGGCGACATTATGTGATGATGGCGATGGGTAAAGCGTTGTTGGTCAGTTTGTTTGTGGTGATGCTTTTATGGGGTGGATTTGTTGTTTACAGACGTTTAGTGCTTGGTCAATTAGATTTCGCGGTAAATGCTTCAGAGATAAGTGCGTTGCTGACTTTATTTATAGGTATCGTGATGGTCATTGGCAGTTATTGGTTATCACGTGATTTACATATTTTAGGCACCGGTAAAATTGGTCAGGATATTTTTTATTATACGGTGAAAAGTATCCGCACCGGGTTGGTTATTGGTATTTTGACGACGTTAGTGATGATGCCGCTGGCACTATTGTTAGGGATTGCAGCAGGGTATTTTGGCGGTATTATTGATGATGTTATTCAATATATTTACACCACGCTTAGTTCAATTCCTGGGGTTTTGCTTATCACAGCCGCGGTGTTATCAATGCAAACCTATATTGCTAATCATCCGCAACAATTTACCACACTCGCAGAGAATGCGGATGCGCGCTTACTGGCATTATGCCTGATTCTAGGTGTCACCAGCTGGACAAGTTTATGTCGCTTGTTAAGAGCGGAGGCATTGAAACTACGAGAAATTGATTTTGTATTAGCGGCAAGAGCTTTAGGAAGTGGCTCATTTAAAATTATATACAAACATTTACTGCCGAATGTGATGCACATTGTTTTGATTACCATGATATTAGATTTTAGCTTTCTAGTACTTGCTGAAGCCGTGTTATCGTATGTTGGGGTCGGTGTATCTCCGATGACCATCAGTTGGGGTAATATGATTAATGCAGCGCGTCTCGAGTTAGCAAGAGAACCGATAGTCTGGTGGCCAATGGTCGCGGCGTTTATCGTTATGTTTATTTTAGTACTTGCTAGTAATCTCTTTGCAGATGCGGTGAGAGACGCATTTGATCCACATCAGGTTAAGTAATGCCATCAGGTTACATGATTTGATTAGCAACGGTTTTACTTGCCGAGACCGGATGAGTTCGGTACAGTTCGTGCATTATGTTTGATGAGTTATTCTTTTATGCAACAGCGCTTTGTTCATTTGCGTGTCCATACTGAGTTTTCTATCGTTGATGGCATCGTTCAGATTGAGCCACTTTTCGAGGCATTGCCAGCGCATGGAATGAGTGCAATTGCAATTACCGATTTTTGTAATTTGTTTGCTGCTGTCAAATTTTTTCAAGAGGCAATGTCAACGGGTATCAAGCCAATTTTGGGCTGTGATTTACCCTGCCATGCCCTAGAAAAACCAGAGCATTTTTCATCGTTAGTACTGCTTTGTCAAAATGAAATAGGTTATCGAAATTTAACCCGCTTGGTTTCAAAAGCTTATCAAGAAGGCCAATACCAAGGTAAGCCACGCGTTCAGCATGACTGGATAAAAGAGCATGCTGACGGTTTAATTGCCTTGTCAGGCGGTCGCTCTGGTCTGATTGGTCAGGCGTTGCTTGCTAATGATGAAAGCACCGCTTATCAATTCGCTAAAGAGTTGATGAATATCTTTCCTGAGCGGTTCTATCTGGAAATACAGCGGACGGGGAGGATGGAGGAATCCGTTTATAATGAGCGCGTCGTTCGTATGGCAGAGACGCTAAATCTCCCCTTAGTAGCAACCAATGATGTACGCTTTATTCATGCGGATGATTATGAGGCGCATGAGGCACGCGTTTGTATCCATGATGGTTTTAGCCTTGCTGATCCCCGGCGAAATACAGACTATAGTGCGCAACAGTATTTACGGTCAGTGCATGAGATGGAGGCGCTTTTTAGTGATCTTCCGCAAGCGATACAGAATACTGTGGAGATTAGCAAGCGTTGTAGTGTGACCCTTGATTTGGGGAACAATTATTTACCTAATTTTCCGATACCAGATGGCTCATCTGTTGAGGTCTATTTATCCCGTTTGTCGCAAAGTGGTCTTGATGAGCGGTTACTGAAAATAAGTAGAGGACAAAGCGCTGATGCCATGAAATCGATGCGCCTCCCTTATGATCAGCGGCTACAAATTGAACTTGAAGTGATTAATTCGATGGGCTTTGCTGGTTATTTTTTAATCGTGGCTGATTTCATCCAATGGGCAAAACAGAATGGTGTACCTGTGGGGCCTGGGCGGGGTTCTGGCGCGGGGTCATTGGTTGCATATGCATTGTGCATTACCGATCTTGATCCACTCCAGTACGAATTATTATTTGAGCGATTTTTGAACCCAGAACGGGTTTCTATGCCAGATTTTGATATTGATTTCTGTATGGAGGGACGTGATCGGGTTATTGAATATGTGGCGGAAAAATATGGTCGGCAAAGTGTGTCGCAGATCATTACCTTTGGCACGATGGCGGCCAAAGCTGTGGTCAGGGATGTTGGTCGAGTATTGGGTCATCCTTATGGTTTTGTTGATAAGCTGGCCAAATTAATCCCCTTTGAAATAGGTATTACTTTAAGCAAGGCTCTGGAGCTTGAGGAAGAGTTAAACCGACGATATCAGAATGAGGAAGAGGTAAAAGAGTTATTTGATTTGGCAAAGAAACTCGAGGGAATCACGCGTAATGCAGGTAAGCATGCCGGTGGCGTTGTTATAGCCCCCTCATTATTAACAGATTTTACCGCAATCTATTGTGAGCAGGGCTCGACGCAACTGGTTAGTCAATTTGATAAAGATGATGTCGAGGCAGCGGGGCTGGTCAAATTTGACTTCCTTGGCCTAAGGACACTGACCATTATCAATTGGGCGTTGATCACCATCAACCGCCAACGTCAAATGGCAGGTCATGAGATCATCGAGATCAGTGAGATTCCAACCGATGACGAGCCTACCTTTGAATTATTGAAGGCCTGTCAAACGACGGCGGTTTTTCAGCTTGAGTCGCGCGGGATGAAGGAGCTGATTCATCGATTGCAACCCCACTGTTTTGAAGAAATTATTGCCTTGGTCGCTTTATTCCGACCTGGCCCATTGCAGTCAGGTATGGTAGATGATTTTATTAATAGAAAGCATGGGCGTGCTAAGGTTGAATACCCGCATCCTGATTTGGAGCCGATTTTAAAGCCGACCTATGGCGTGATTTTATACCAAGAGCAAGTCATGCAAATTGCTCAGACATTGGCTAACTATACCCTTGGGGGTGCAGATCTATTGCGACGGGCTATGGGTAAGAAAAAGCCAGAGGAAATGGCCAAGCAGCGCGCAATTTTTACTGAAGGGGCAACGTCACGTGGCGTTGATGCTAATGTTGCTACAACCATCTTCGATTTAATGGAAAAATTTGCTGGTTACGGTTTTAATAAATCGCATTCTGCAGCGTATGCGTTGGTTGCTTATCAAACGGCTTGGTTAAAGGCGCATTTCCCCGCTGCATTTATGGCCGCTGTGATGTCTTCTGATTTGGATAATACCGATAAAGTAGTGACGTTCATTCATGAATGTGAACACATGAAGTTGCAAGTATTGCCGCCGTCTATCAATCGCTCGCAATATCAATTTACCGTGTTGAATGACCAGACGGTTATCTATGGCTTAGGCGCTATTAAAGGGGTGGGTGAGTCTGCTATTCAATGCATTGTAGAAGAACGTGAACGTCATGGTTCGTATGACGGTTTGTTTAGCTTCTGTCAACGACTGGACATGCGCAAAGTAAATCGGCGTGTTCTTGAGGCATTAATAAAGAGTGGTGCTTTCGATGATTGGGGAGTGGAGCGTGCGGTGCTTTACGAGTCGATTGAGAAGGCAATACAAATAGGGGCTAAGTTTCATCAAAACCAAAGCAGTGGCCAAACAGACTTATTTGGCTTACTAGACGATACCGTTGTTGTTGAAGATTATGCTTTTTCTAAGTCATGGACCTCGAAAATACGGTTGGATGGTGAAAAGGAAACGCTAGGTTTATATTTGACGGGGCATCCAGCAACACCATACCAACAAGAATTAATCGACTTTGCAAAACCAATTGCTCAGTTAAATCCAACAACAAGTAAAAAAGCGACCACGTGTGGTTTGATTAAATCGATTCGTCGAGTATTAACTAAACGTGGTAAAAAATTGGCGATTATTAGCATAGAAGACTCAAGTGGCAGCCTTGATATTGTTGCATATTCTGAAGTATTTGAACCACAAGAAGCCCATCTGTTGGTGGGGCATATGGTAGTGGTTGAGGGTGAATTAGGGCAAGATGATTATACCGGTGGCGTTAAAATGACAGCAACAGTGTTGTACCCTTTGGATGAAGCACGTACCAAGTTTGCCAGATGTTTAGCGTTGACACTATCAGCAGATGATCAATCTTTGTTATCAAGCATACAAACGGTGTTGAAGGCTCATCGAGGGGAATGCGTGGTTCAGATCCGCTATGCAAATATTCATGCAAAGGCTGCAATTAATCTGTCCCCGCAATGGCGAGTAACACCCAGCGACGAACTATTGACCACGCTTGCTGAGCTATTGGACGAACAGAGAGTTGAATTGTGCTATTAGTATGTGTAGTCTTACAGCTGTTTATTGTTGATCACGGATTGTTATTATGATCTTTTCTCGTCATCTCGTCGCTATCTTCTTTATTGCTATTTCATTGACTAGCCAAGCAAATGCACGGCGCCATGACCATGAATTTTATCGTAATTTTTGGAGTCCAACTTACCATATTCAACGGTTGAATTATTGTACGCTCGATGGAAAAGAGTGCGGGAAGGCTGTTGCTCATAAATATTGTCAAACGATGGGATATGAAAAAGCGGATGAGGCAATCATTGATTACAATGTTGGGTTGACTAACTATTTCTTGAGTAGTGCACAATGCAGGGGTTGGGGGTGCAATGGGTTTATGCTGATTACTTGCGTGGGGAAATTTTCACCTCATCCGACAGAAAATTATTATTATCGTTCGCAACGCTTTGTTGTTCCTCGCGTCGATCATTATCGGGTGGATTGGTGCTATAAAAATGGTCAGGGATGTGGACAACGCGCAGCCTATTCTTTCTGCAGACGGATGGGTTATATGAACGCTCAATATTATAAAAAACAACAACAGGTAGCAGCAACAAAGGCGCTTGGTAACCAAAAACTATGTTTTGGCGAGAATTGCAGTGGGTTTAGCAGTATTACCTGTTATCGTTAGTTAAATACTAGAGATCACGTATTACGCAGTGTTGCAGAATGTCTACGTTTTTAACTTGAGAAATGTGATTTATATTTGCGTATTTTCTTTGTAGTAGCGGTAGGTACTCCCGACTCATCTCCTTCGCTTTGTTCTGGATGACGGTCATTTAAAATGAATACGTATCTAAACGGCATCTAAGCACTATGGTAAAATACTAGGTTTATCATCTTGATTCGGTTCAATTTTCTCTCTAATTCCTTGAATTATATTTTTGAATGCACCATGACCTATGGATGAATTGGAGTCGAGCCCGACGATTGTTTCCTTTAATTCGTTAAAAGAAGTGTATTCTTTATTGTCGATTTTTCTAATGATCTCGTTAGCTTTTTCAATGTTTGCACTCGATCTGTTCCAGGCTCCTGTAAATATTCTACACCAGGCGTCTGGAAGGATTTTACTGAGCCTGACTGGCGTCAACTATAATTACCCACTCGCATTGCCTCATGAAAAAATGAAATATTAGTCAACCGTTGCCTCAAATAAAATCGTACTCATTAATATTTATGAGAGATTTTGATGGGGGCAAAAATGAGCGCAACAACACGTAGAGAATTATTAAAACATATTCAACAACGCTACAAAGAAGCTAATTATAACGATAAAAGTAAAATT
>CAMBDN010000050.1 GCA_945865355.1 Legionella genomosp. 1 | reverse complement strand
CCTCGCCCGCTAAAAGCTCAACCCTTCGCGCGCCTAGTTCTGCGATACGACGCTCGTCCTCCGCTGTTGATCGGCCGGTTGCAAGCTTCTGCAGTTCTTTCTCTACCGCTAAAATGGCTCTATCGTTATCATTCAATAGCCCACGAAATAATTCGTGCAACTCATTCACTTGTTTGTCATTTTTACATGAGAAAAGAATCGACTCTTTATGCAACAAACAATGACGAAGTTGCCCTGCAATTGCAGCTAAACGTTCTTCATCGCGCGCATAGAACTGGAGTTTATGCCAATGGCGTAAATCACTCTGGTTAGTGGGCACATGCAACACTTCAGTACGTTGTTCGATGTACAACGCCGCCGCTTGTGCCGGTGAAATGGTACCTGAAAAGCCCTCCCAGTTTCCCCACAACTCTTGCATCCGTTGCGCCGCGACTTGTGAACTAATGATGTGACTTTCTGGATGAATGTGGAAATTTTGCGACTCATGATTTAACCGCGCCTCCGTATTTAGCCGGACCGCCAATAACTGCTGAACACCCCCACTAAACGTTGAACCCACCATCTTTTGGTTATCTGAAGATAAGGGGATAATCTCTCGCATCGGATAAAATTCATCACCGACTTCAATGTTTTGATCAACAACGGTAAAACCAATTCCCCACACCAATGCATGGGCTTCGTGTGCTGACTGCAACCATTGCACTAATTGCAAGGGATCATGCAGCATCTGTTTAATCAAATTTTGCTTTTCTTCGTTTTCCCCAGCCACCGCTCGTAAGCGATGAGCAAACGCAAGCAGCCTTGCTTTCGATATTTTACCGACATCCTCTGCCGAAATACTTTTTTTATTCAGCTGATAAAAATCATTCACCGCTTGGTAAAACCACGTCATTTGCTTCGGTGTTTTACCGGTGGGGCGCGCATAGTTGTATTGTGTTTTACGACCTTCATCATCACGAATAAAATCAAACTCATCAAACAAACCAACCCGACGTTGTTTAGGTATGTTAATGGGATGGCCGGCAAAACTTTGTTCGTCTAAAAAGAGCGACAAGTCGCCCGTGGTTGAATAGTGAATTTGGCTACCCATATAGGTCTCATGCGTCGACTTTGGATGAATGTAAGCCGTCTTAAGACCTAAATAGCTAAAGAAACTTTGGTAATCTTCCAAATCGCGCGCCGCCAAAGTGCGCTTTGCGGTACAAACATCGACAACCTTACCTTGACCCGCGTGCCGAGCAGCTCGCATCGCCACAAAGTGACTTTTACCTTCACCTGTTGCCAATTGCAGCACACGTGATGGGGCGACCAAACAAAGATCATTGGCAATCAATGCAAATTGTTGCGCCAAGTGAGGGTATTTTCGCGTTGTTTTCCCCATCACTTCAAACATCACAGCCCAAAGTTCTGCACGCAATAAATCATCGTTCGGACGATGAACCGATTCACGTGACAAGCGCTGAAACGCCGCCGCCAACTCATCTTGGCTCATTTCTGAAATCGCTTTACCAACACCTTTGAGTTGTTCAAGCCCATTTTCCAAGCGCTTTAAATAGGATAAAATTAATGTCAATTGTGTCGAATGCTTTGCTGATATACGTAAACGCTCTTCACCACGACTCACTTGCGTGGCTTTAATCATCCGCCTTAAATCAGCCTCCCTAGTAGCCGCCACCCCACCAAAATCGGCTCGCGCCTCCGGAAAGGGATTACGCATAAAATCATCGAGTCGCTGTGAAAAATTTGAACCATCAATACCACGCCCTTTTATCAAGCGCAAAATATCATCCGCACTGGGTGATGGCTGTTGCGGGTAGCATTTCGCCAATAACAATAAGGAGGCCTCATCCATTTCACCCAGCTTTGCTACCAATTTCGGTGCCTTTTTACTTAATTCCGTGATATGCGCATCGTTGTTTTTTAAGCCCGGATTTAAACTACTCCAAGCGATGATATGTAAAATGAGCGCTTGTTTTTCAGGGTTTACTGCAAACTCGGATTTAATGCTTAAAAAGAGCGCCATCTCACTCTTCGGCGCACTAATCGCCTTTAACCACATTGCAGCCGTTTTTGTCCATTGCGAACGGACCACTGCATTCACCGGCGCTCGTTGTAGCAACCAACGACAATGCTCAAAACGGGTCTCTAATTCATTGAAACTCTTACATTTTGCCAAAATATCCAAGACATAACTGCGACTCATAGCGTGCGCATCTAACGACAAGGTCGCCATGATCGTAGGTACCAGTGCAACAACTCCTTGCCAATCGTATTCACGTAGCACAATTTGACATAACAATGCTTGTTGCGCTCGATCAAAGACCTTGTTGTTCAGCACCGTTTTAACCGGTGCTATCAATAGCTGTGGAAAATCCCTTTGCAGACTATCAATGTCTTTTGCACCAATGCTTTCTTCAGGCAGCATCACTTTTAACAATGAAATAGGAAAGGACGATTGCTCATCCTCTGGCTGTAGAACCCGCAACAATTGATAGAAATAATTGGCACTCCAATATTTTCCAGCACCGGTTTTTTCAAGAGATGCCAGCAACGGCTCAATTTCATTTAAATAAGTACGGTTTAATTGTAAGCGCTTTAAAAGACGAACGATGGGCTGCAAGGCCTCTTGCGCGCTGCCAACATTAGGCACCGCAATGTGTTCCTGCATAAAGCCCCAAAGCCTGTCTTCATGGTCCACAAACGCATCCAACCCCTCGGGTCCGTCCATATCTTTGCTACGTAACGCACGAAACTCGCCGCTTTTTGAATAGCGAAAGCGCAATTCACGGGAATTTAATTTTTCAATCAAGGCGATACGATGAAGGCCTGTATGTGCAGGATCAGCTTTCATTGCCTCAATCGTCGCTATTAAATCACCCCAATTTTCGGGTGATTGCAAAGACAACAGATTACTGGTTGCAAAATCTAACGATAATAATTGAGTAATGAGTAACCGCAACTCATTTTGCACCACCGGCCGGATGCTGGCCGTTACTGCATAAAACGCATCCAATCCGTTACGCCGCTCCACTGCAAAGAGTGCTGCAAGTTTATAACCCTCACGATGAAGATAGTCAGGTGCCTCTATCCCTGCCCCCATCAGGCTCAATAACTGCTCAACCGAAGCAGGGCCAAAACGCCCTGTTTGCTGCAAAAGACTCAATGTTTCAAGCACTGTGCCGTGCGGGTATTTACGCAACATCGGTTCAATATTGAGTCTTGACGATCTTCCACAAAGAGCGGCAACATCAAGCATCGCATCCAAATGAACCGCCAAATCCGCATTTCCTGAGCGATAAACGGCCTGATGTAGATGGCGTGCGATTAGCGTTGTCAAACCCGGTTGCAGCGCTTCAATTTTTTCCATCACCACCGTGATATTCGCTGGTGGGTATTGGGTATGCAACAACCAGATTAGCAAGTCTTTCGAGCCCGTATCATCCGTGCCTAAACGTCTTAATAGCTGAGGATAGGACTCATGGCTAAATTGCCGTTGCGACGCCACCGTGCGCTGCATTTTAAGCGCAGCCTCTCGCCCACTCCAGGTATAAAGCTCCTTTAAATCAGGCGCATACGTTGGTGTTCCCGCTACAAAATCATACAACTCAAGCTCAGAAGAAACGTATTTAAACCCATCATATTTCAATGCATAGGGCACGCCACCATGGGTTCTATCGACTTCATTCAAGTGCGTTAAAAAGAGTTTTTGCGAATCGGTATTTGCAATGTGCTTTAAACTCTCCAAAATACGATCCATGCACATCAACATGTTCTCAGGTCGCATCCCTTGAAATTCATGACCATCAAGCGCAAGTCCTAACTGCTCTAGCTCGTCAATAAAATGCGCAAACCCTTGCCACAAGGTATCAATATTATCCCAGCCCACCACCTCCATGTGCAGGGCCAGCACATCTTGCCAAGCCTGCAAATTGTCGTGAGCTGAACGGGGCCGTAACTTGACGATCATTCTATCCATCGTCGCAAAGAATTTCTCAGTCATGAAGCAATTGAAATTTTCGCTACGTGATAACACAAAATGATGGAAGCAAGCGAAAAAACGATCCCCCAAGGCTACGTTCAATTGGTTAAACTTAGTCAGCAATAACTGCAGACCTTTATTGCCAGAGCGATGATAAACCTGGCCCAAACCACAAAGAAATTTCTCATTTATGCCAACACTCTCCGCCCATCGCTGAATAGCTGGAGATTGGTGTTGCAATAACAGCTGACGAACCGTGTCTTTTGGCATGCTTAATTGCAACTCATCTTTGGCCAAAAAAGCAGCCAATCCCTCCGCCCCTTTGTATTGCCACAACTGCATGAACACAGGCCAGTTGCGAATCGCTTTATCCCGCAGGGCTAATAGTGGCGCACTCACCATCGGATTGACTCGACAAAACTCAAAAAAGTCGACGCTGTAATCCTTAGGCGGCTGCAATTGCGCAAAAAGAATGATATTTTGCCAATCCTCTGCGTCGAGTGGCGCGGGATCGCCTAAGTATTTATCAAGATGAAACTGACGAAAATCCCCATCCCAGCCGCTGGCTTCTGGCATGCGTACATCCGCATCAATGGTTACAGGATTAGGTGCGTTAACAAAAGCAAGTTCCGCGTTATAACACAAAATCAAATGCCCATCTTTAGAGCGTTGTGTGTAAAAGCCCTTGGGCAAATTGTCAGGATTTAAACCCGATGGCAGCAAACGGTGCTTACGAAATAACGCTTTCGCGGCATCTTGGGTCATTTGGTGGATAACATACGGGGCTAACACCTTGGGATTAGCATTCACCCAAGTATGGAAAAAGCCCTCTAATAGCGACTCACTATGCGATCTTAGGAGAGCCCCCTGTTCCCATACCTTATTTTCACGAGAAAATTCTGCAACAAACGGCGCTAACAGCCTATCAATATTGTGATAATCAACCAACTCACCCACCAACGCTTCCTCAACAGAATGGATGGTCACTCGTTGCTGCTCTTGTTGAATTTGGCGGTTTTGTTGAATTTGTTGTTGTTGCTGCAACTGCAATTGCACCACACCACCTTTCTTCAACGGCCAGGAGGCACCTGGTTGCAGGCGATCAAACGCATGATCAACAAAACGACCCAAATCATCATCTTTCGCTTCATCAATGCCAGCATCAAGCGGCATAAATTCAGCATCCCCCACCTCAAAGTTCTCGGAAAAATTACTGCACGATTCGATGCTATTTAACACATCAGCAGCCGCTTGTAGATGACGATTTCGTAAAATCACATCGTTTAATAGTGCGTACATCGATCGTAACTCGCACAAGACATCGGAGGTGTTCTCTTTATCCTCAAGCTCCGGAATAACGACGAGCCCTACCCAGCCGTTATCCTTTGCTTGGCGTGTTAATTCGCGAATAAAGTCCATCGTTGAGCGGCGACCGGCCTTTAGGAAATCGGTCAAGGTAATTTTTTCAAAACGCTTCAGCTGGTTAATTTGTCCTAACAAGTCAACAAGTAACGCTTCATTACCTTCTTGATAGGAAATACCTAGCTCACTAAAAGGAAAATTATTTTCACGAACCCGTAAATACGCAATCAATCGACTTAGGTATTGACGCATTTCATCCGGTTGGCAACCCGCATAAAAGGCAGGCCTGTCCTGGCCATACACCCGCGCCAGTAAATCTTGCTCCGCTCCATCGCTTAAAAATTCCAAAACAGCATTAAGCCCGTTCAGCCCCATTTCACGAACACAGCGTTTGAACAAATCATGCTCTGCCTTCATCTCTAAAACAGCTGGATGCTCGTGCAAATGCAGTAACCAATACCGTGCGGCTTGTTTCCAATAGTCATCAATCATTGGTGGGCGATAACCACTCGCTGCTAACCAACGGTTACGAGCAAAGATTGATATCAGTTGCGCGCGAACATCGATAAGAGAGTCATTGCCATTAACATTAAATTCAGTGATGTAAGCATTTTCAGTCAAGGTTGCAACGACAAATTTTTTCTCTTCTGGATTTAATATGAAATGAGCCGGTAAATGAATTTCTAAAATACGCTTTTTGGCCATAGCACGTATCAAAGTCAGCACCATGATAACAGCGATGTATTCTTGAACTGTACCCACTCGAGGGACCAATCCTGGTATTTTTATTAACCAATCATCAGCAGTACCTGTCTCTTTACAGACCGCAACATGGATCTCATTCAAACAGGTCATATCAATTACATCGGGAACAGCTAAGGAAATTGTATCGCCTGATTCAGCCAAAAGATTAGGCATCCGATGACGTGCTAATGTTTTGCTAAAACTGGGAAGCAAGGTACTCGCCGCTTTTAAAAAGGATGGCCTAACTTGTGGATTGGTCCATCCCTTTAACTCACTAATACGAATAGCCGCAGCTATATCTCCCGGCCTAAATGTTTTCCCATCAAGAACACCAAGGACTGCTGAATAACCCAGTAATGTTAACGCACGCCCACCTTTAAAAGCGTTTGCCGTGATATCACTAATGATTGGCAAATCTGAAAAAGAAGCCGACGCAATTCGCCGGAAAGCTGGCGTACAAAATTGATGGACCTCTGTTGCATTGATCATGTAAGTGAGGCTATTTGCATCCCCCCCCATTTGCACAAATGCATATTGTTGTGCAAGTGCAGCAAAGTCACCGTTAACATCAAAATTCGAAGCCTTGGTGATCTGATTGTCCAACCAAGCTAAAGCCGTGTATCCCGTTGAAGGCAAGCTATTTGCACCAGCATCAATAAATGAATGGACTGCGACACCTAGGCTCGCCTCAAGATCTCTTTTTTCTCGCTCGTTAAGTGCCGTTTCACAATAGACAACCGGATGAGATTTATCTTTCAGATTTACAACGCCCCACTTGGGTGAACCTTTCAAGTCAGGATTAAAATTAATGATCAACGCTTGATTGGATAATTGAAGCCGATTCGTATCCAAATAAGGTAAGTCATTTAAATGAACGACAGAAATAGGTTGAAAGTCAATTGGTAAAGGCTTTGATTTCAGATTAATCAGACCATTGACAGCCCTCATCATATCGATAAAAGTTACAGGTTCCGCCATCTTTAACGTATCGGTTGCCATCTTTTCTAGAAACCCAATTTGGCTTGATGGGCTAAGACCAACAGAAGGAACAAACACTAAATTACCTAAGAACCGACGCTTAATCGTCTCATCTGATTGCAAAATTTCATGTAATTTTTTAACCACTTCCGGAACTGTATACAGATCTTTGAATTGGGCTATACAAGCATCAAATAAATCAAGATAACTTCCTGGCGGGGTACTCTTAGCGGCTTCACTATTTAAAGCATCCAGCTTAAAAATATCACTAAAATGCTTCTCGATAGCTTCAGCAATAATTTCAAAGTTATCAACATGGTATTTTGCATTTAATTCTGGAAACGTATCTGCGTACATGAAAATCGACCTATATTTTTGTTTAATATCTAATTTTTGGGGATTTTAGTCTTTAAATATTAATGGATTATTAAGTGCCAACTGAACAGGCAAAATAAAGCCATTTAATAAAGCCATCATCCATTTTTTGAGCACTTTTTCTCAAAGGAAAGAAGAAAACAGGTTCATGGCACGCCTTTCACTGGCACCTTGTATTTTGTTTTTGAGTGCGGATAAATTTCTGGGCACATCATTTACCTATCGGTTTTTACATTACATGGTTAAAATAGGGCATTGATCATCAATTCGTTGCAATATCATGACAACACCTCTTCCCGTACTTACCGTTAGCCAACTCAACCGCCAAGTACGTGCATGGCTAGAGCAAGAAATGGGTTCGGTGAGTGTTGAAGGAGAAATGTCCAATTTAAGTAAACCCGCATCCGGACATTTATATTTCACCTTAAAAGATGCAACAGCTCAGGTACGCTGTGTATATTTTCGTAACCGCCATTCCGGCGGGGATCATAGCAGATTACAAAATGGCCAACAAGTTCTATTACATGGCACCTTAAGCTTATATGAAGCAAGGGGGGATTATCAACTCATCGTTGAACGTCTTGAGGAGGCAGGTCAAGGCGACCTCTATCGGCAATTTGAGCTGTTGAAAGCAAAACTTGCGACAACCGGGTTATTTGATCCTGTTCGTAAACGACAAATACCGCTCTTTCCTAAGGTCATTGGCATCGTTACGTCCGCCACTGGTGCCGCAATTCGTGATATTCTAAGCACGCTTGCACGTCGCTTTCCCGTTGCACCGGTCTTGATCTTTCCCTGTGAAGTACAAGGCAACCAAGCCGCCTCTCAACTCATTCAAGCAATACAGTTTGCGAACCGTGAAAAACGTTGTGATGTGCTTATACTGGCTCGCGGTGGTGGTAGTATTGAAGACTTATGGGCATTTAATGATGAGCAATTAGCACACGCCATCGCCAACAGCCAAATTCCTATTGTCTCAGGTATCGGCCACGAAACTGATTTCACCATCGCTGATTTTGTTGCTGACTTGCGTGCCGAAACACCAACTGCAGCAGCTGTTGCAGTCACTCCAAATTTGCCTGATTTAATAACAGCCCTTCAATCCATAGAAAAGAGATTACTTATAACAATGACTCGGCTCGTTCAACATCAGCAGTTACTACTGCAGCATGAGCTACAAAAAATCACCTCGCCCAAACGATTAATTAGTACGCATTGGCAAACATTGGATTATTTAAGAAGCCATCTACAACATGCATTACAACAATCATTAACAGAAAAAAGTCATTTATTAGGTATGATAAATGCCCGTTTAGACGCCAATCATCCGGAACGTCTATTGCAACAGAAAAAATTACACCTAGAACAGCTAAAAAATAGCCTCATTCTGCAAACAAACACCCATATCAATCAGCTTAAACAACAATTCGCCATGCTTCTTACCACGTTGCATGCGGTAAGCCCTCTGGCCACTTTAGACAGAGGATATGCGCTTGCTACGTGCAACAATAATGTCATAATGGATAGCAATCAAGTTCATATCGGCGATGTCATCAACATTCGTCTGGCGAAAGGAAGTTTGCAGAGTAAGGTGACATGCTTGAACAATTAAACGCTAGTCTGGTATTAATTATTAGTCAAACCCAAATGAACGCATATACCTTAGCTATCATACTATTGGTCCTATGGGTCGTTTTTATCATGACTAAATTAACTGGAAACCGGCTATTGGTTTTAGGCATTACCCCTCGAAGGCTATATGGACTACCTGGAATACTATTTGCCCCTTTTTTACACGTAAATTTTAACCATCTTTTTTTTAACTCCATCCCCTTGCTGGTATTAAGTAATTTTCTACTCATTCACGGCATCAATTATTACCTCATCGTTACCGTAAGCATTACCTTGCAAAGCGGCTTTTTAATTTGGTGTTTTGCCAAACCAGGAATCCATATCGGTGCCAGCGCCGTCATCACTGGTTATTGGGCATTATTGGTCACCGATATTTATCACCAAGGAACATTTACCGCAGTTATTCTTGGGATCATTAGCCTCTATTACTTCGCCGGCATATTTTTAGGTGTGTTCCCAGGTAAAAAAGGCGTTTCTTGGGAAGGGCATTTATTTGGCATGATCGCAGGCTTCGCTACGAGTTATATTATTTCACCCTAAGACAAATTTAATATACAATTCGACAATTCGACAATTCGACAATTCGACAATTCGACAATTAAAAATACTACAGGATCCTCTAAATGCCTCATTTAACCTCCCCTCTTGAAGACCACATGCTCTATTTTGCCAACGCTGAAGGTTATGTTGATGAAAAATCTATCTACCTAGCCTGTCGCAATAAATTACACATGACGGAATCTGGTGCCAAAAATACTGCCTTTGGCACCATGTTTGGAGCATGGTTCCAAAAGGTTCCTGGCATGTCATTTTCAGTAAGAAGAGGGGTTCAAGGAAGATTTCGTCCAAAGGACGCTCTGGGCCTTCTGACGCATCCTCATGATACGGGATTTTATGATAGAGAAAATGGTTCTTTTAATGAAGAATTGTTCCAGCTTTTGGAGAGCTATGCCATCCAAGGTAATCACGGAGAACATCTTGTCTCTAGAGACATCATTGAGAAATTTATCAACGAACGAAATAAAAATGACAACCGTTGGGATAACGCCAGATGGTATTTTAAAAAGCTAGGTGAGGTAGCTCATCGAGGCGAATTTGAATTGTTGTTTAGTTTAGGTGCCAATCGCTTTATCCTAAACACCAAGACAGGTCAATTAGAAGGCTATGTCACTGTAGACGCTTTAAAAGAATTTTATCGCGATTCACCTGGCTTTTTTAACAAAATACGAGCCCTTGCTGATCGCGAAAAACAATTAATTTCCGACCCGGAGATCTCCCCTGCTCAATCCGATAAAGACACGGCACTTTATGAGAAAGCACTTGATAAATTGCGTGGTTATCAACAAACCCTTGCGTTTAAAAACAGTAGTCAACAAAAAGCCCTGACGGCTCTTATTGACCAAACAGAGCAAATTAAAACAACTTCGCCAGCGCATCTACCCGTATTAACAGCCGTACTCTTAAAAACCATCCATGCGATCGAAAATCCACATTTTAAAGAGAGCTATCAAGCTTATGCTAAAAAACTTCAAGGCAAACCATCTCCTCTGCTTCAAGGTTTGGGAATTGCTATGGCATCGATGGGTGCGATCTTTGTTATCTTAGGTGCATTAGCAGTCCCCACACCTGCTGGAATCGGCTTAATGGCTAGTGGAGGAGCGTTGATTCTGGCGGGCTTCGGTCTCTTTGCCCATCATCGTCAAAAGGGCTTGTCGAAGGCCGTTAATGAGATGGCGGAACGAATTGAAGGACCTCGCCCTGTATAAAATATTCGCGGAAGGACGCCAAGCGCGGTCCTTCGTTTTAAATAAAAATTTATACCTACATTTTAAGGGCTATGCTATTTTCTTGAATTGAATTTTCTACTTTCTCACGTTCAATATCGTACCTTATACCTCGTTGAAATAAGCGCAGCTCCAGTTTTGTAACAATAGAAAAATACTGGCGCTGCTCTTGCGGTGTGCATACATACCGTCGTGCCTCATACAATGCATGCAACATTGCTTTCTCAAACCCACCCTGTCCATATTTTATATTATGGTAAAGCGGGGTATAAGCGACCGCCTCCAAATCAACATCGAGTTCCTGCATGGTTTTTATAGCAGACATGTGTCTGATACTCCAAACATCTTCCACGAATATATTTATCGTTCTCAAGAACGCTGAAAATTGAGTCGTAGAAGATTCGTCAAAGAGGCCAAGAAGTTCGCTTTCAAGTGTTTTTACTGCGATTGTTAGAGAACGTTCAGAAGGCCGCTCAAAGTTCCTTAGAAAGGTTGCTATGAGGCAGGATTTTCGCATAGGCATATCAGCAATAATATGATGTATTGATTCTATAAAGTCATTCCGCTCATCAGTGGGACTTATAAAGGTGCTGGATTTCAAAAGAGCAGCTACCAACTTCAGCACGACATCAGTCATATGCGTGGAAGGAGATAGAAGAAAATCCGTATCCTTCATATCAGAATGTAGGCATCCTTGCTTTTGTTGTGTTTCCCACATTTTTACGATGCAACCCTCAATGATCCTAAAAAACTCGGAAATTTGTGACCCAGCATTTAATTTTAAAGTACGGCTAAGCTCCATTTGTAAATCAACTATTAATTTCTTAAATGGGCTAATAGATGGTAGGTTTAAACCAAACCCAACACAATTAAGGAAAGCAGCAATAGGTAGTGATTGACGCGGATAATAAATGTTTTCTAAATTGGCCAAGCCCATCAATCGAATCTGTTCAACACGTGTTTTTAGTAAAGCGTTTTGATTAAGGTCAGGAATGGAATCCAACCATAGGAGCAAATTTTTTATGGATGTAATTTCAAAAGCAGGAGCATTTTCTACTATGTTTTTTACCATACAAAAATGCGCGCGACATCCTGATGACAAGGGTATTGAGATCGTAAAAAAAGTCATTTTAACACGGGTTCTATTTGCAACACCCGTTAAATAGTCCCTAAGTTGTGCAACAGCAACATCAATTTTTGGCATAAATATGAACACAAATTAGTAGAAGTGTTGGGATGTTAATTTACCTCGCGTAAGAAGAAAAGGTTACGTTGAAGTTATATAGGAGTCCTGATTAAATTGAAGCGGCCTTTGCGTTGCTAAATATACTATCTACGAGCCCAAATTAAATGCGAATGAAATTCAGTTTCGACCCACATTAACTGCCTCCAAGATGGGACTGTGCTTACACTTAATGTCACTGCTTCATCTGAGATTTTATTGTATACTCGTCCCCCTGAAATGATTTACCGTGCTGAATAGACCATGCCAAAACCCATTCTCATTCCACCTAAAATTGACGTGAAGCAAACGTGGGGCCAGCTGTATGGTAGCAGTTTACCCTTAGCACTTGCTGAATTTTGCCAAACAACACCTGGAGTGAAACTCCTGATTGCGCCGGATAACTTAGCGGCAGCACAATTACTAGAGGAATTGCAATTTTTTCTTGAAAAAGAAAAGAGTGTCGATGAAGTATTGCTTTTCCCGGATTGGGAAACGCTACCCTACGATCGCTTTTCACCGCATCAAGACATTATTTCTGCACGCTTATACGCACTGAACCGCATACAACAGTCAACAAATGCGATCGTCATCAGTGCCGTCAGTACATTAATGCATCGGCTGTGCCCTCCCCAATTTATCACCCAACATGGGCTGGTACTGCGTGAAGGTCAATCGATCCACGTTGAACAATTTAGACAACAGTTGCAACAAGCCGGATATCACTGCGTCAACAAAGTTCTCGAGCATGGG
>CAMBDN010000049.1 GCA_945865355.1 Legionella genomosp. 1 | reverse complement strand
TTAGTCAATTCATGGCCCCGACTCACCAATGCCTCTAAACGTACATGCAAGCTGTCTATCTGGCGCTGCTCACGACTTATATTGTCGTTCAATTGTCGCGTATTTAATATCTCACCATTACACCGTAATTCAGCTTGATGCTGTATTTCTCTAATCTCATCCCGTGCTCGTCTAGCAGCAATCAATATATCATCCCAACCAGCCATTTCGCTCATAACCTGTTCTAGGTGTTTTTCATGTTGGATTACAGCCGTTGCCGCAGCCTGCCATTTACTCTCAGTATGAATTTTTTGTGCCGCGAGGTCTTCTAGAGCAAGTAATAAGTCCTCATGCTCATCCGTCAAAACATTTCGTCTCATTAATGCGTGCTGAAGCGCTTGTTGTTTATTATTAACTGATGTTTCACAAACCCGTAAAGCATCATGGCTAGTCACCATCACGAGATGGAATGTATTTTGCTCGTGATCGTTTGCTATTCTTTCTGCATGGAGTTGATCACGTCTAGCCTGTAATGTGTACGTACTCTCTTTTTCTTGCACCAAGACGTCGTTTAACTTTGCTAATGCTTGTTGACGATAAAGTAATCCAGGCTCATTCTGATCCCAAATACGGTCGATTTTAACCCAACCTGCTCCTAACCAATAACCATCAGCCGTTACCACAGACTGATGTTGGCTCAGGGCTGGCAACCATGAGATCGCCTCGCTCAAGTTTTCAGCTGCAAAAATCTGATCGAGTCCATTAATCCAACAAGGTAATACCCCACTAATCATATCCGCTAGGCGAGGATATGCCGTGGAATTGTTCGGTAAACCTGTCGACTGGACAAACAGAGCTGCCGCTCCCTTGAGTTCACCTAATGCAGGCCAAACATCATGAATCGAATCAAGCACTATCGCTTGCAAGCCCTCACCTAAAACTAACTCACAGGCCCGCAACCATTTATCGGGCACCGTTAATATCTCAGCCAGTCGAGAATGTTGATCCCATTGTGGTAGAACGGATGCTCCATGCTGCTCGTTGCGTAATGCCGCATTAAGGGCCGCAATTAAAGCCGCTTGCTCAACAACGAATGCTTGCACTTTATCATGAGCTTGATGCAGTTGTTGTTCAATAGTCGTTAACTGTTGGCGTAGAAGACTTCCTTCTTTGACTTTTTGCTGATAGTTTTCCGCATCGATACGTGATTGATCCGCCAAATTTTTTTGCTGTACCTTTAAAGCGATCAATTCTGCATCCAAAGGCTCAACATCTAATAGTGCTTGTTCACTCTGATTTTTTTCGAGCCGAACCTGCACTTGCTGACAGCGCTGCTCTATATTTTTAAGCTGTACTTGCTCAACCTCTACTTCACGCTTTACCTGACTAAGCGCTGTTTGCGCTTGTTGCCATGCTTTATCCCAAGCCGTTTTTTGCAGCTCTTTTTCGCTCAAGGCTCGCTGTTGTTCCTGCAACTCGTCTTTTAATGATTGAACGTTTGCTTGCAATACAGCTAACTCCTGCTCGCTCAAATGGAGTCCTTCCTTATCACGCTGTAACTGGAGTGTTGCTGTTTGTAAATCTGATTCTATTTGTTGCTTATCCGATATTAAACGTTGTTTTTCGCGCTGGTGTTGTTGAATCATTTCTTCAAGACGAGCGATTTCGGTATTTAATTGATAAAAATTGAATTGCGTTTGTTGAAAATTCTCTTGCGCAATCTGTAGTTTTTCATGTAGAACCGAACTTTCCTTGATACATGCCGCGATCTTGCTCTGATAGGACTCCTTCTGCTGTGATAGCTGACTTAATTCACTATGCACACGCATTTGTTCGGTGGTCAGCGATCGCCACTTCAATGCAAGAATTTCGGCTTTACACAAGCGCTCTTCTTCTTTCAGTGTCTTGTAGCGTTTGGCTGCTTGAGCTTGTCGTTCTAAGCGTTGCAATTGCTTACCCAACTCGTCGCAAATGTCTGCGACTCTAGCTAGGTTTTCTCGGGTATGCTCTATGCGTTGTAGCGTTTCACGCCGACGCTCTTTATATTTTGAAACCCCGGCTGCTTCCTCTAAATACCCTCTTAAATCCTCAGGACGTGCTTCTATTAAACGAGAAATAGTATCTTGACCAATAATCGAGTAACTTCGTGCACCAGCGCCTGTTCCTAAAAAAATATCGGTGATGTCACGCCGACGACATCGACTACCATTCAGATAATAAAATGAATCCCCATCGCGCGTTACCAAACGTTTTACTGCAATTTCTTGATAGTTTGCATACTGCCCAGCCAATCGACCCATACTGTTATCAAACACTAATTCAACAGAGGCTTGGCCGATTGATTTACGTTTTGATGAGCCATTAAAAATAACATCTGCCATCGACTCCCCACGCAAATTTTTTGCAGAGCTTTCTCCCATCACCCAACGAACAGCGTCAATAATATTCGACTTACCACACCCATTAGGACCAACAACCGCTATCAATTGGCTAGTGAAGGGCACAACGGTTGGCTCGACAAATGACTTAAAACCAGATAATTTTAATTGCTTCAAATGCATGCTAGTGGATCTCAACGTTAGGATCGTGGGCAGAAGCATTGGCCGACTTCTTGTCCATAGAGCTTTTGCGATTGTAACCTATACTTTACTTGGTCACAATTTGATGTATCTGTATGGCAGGGATAACCGCATACTTCGTTCACAAAGACAGTCGTTTGTGTTCTTATTTTATAGTATGCGTTTGCCCTGATCTGTATGGCAATTCTTAGTAAAAAACGGGAGTATCAGTGGATAACGATACAGAACTTAGTGAAATCATGCAGTCAGTTGCTGAGAAAGGTCTCCGCCTGTTAGCTAATTTTAAACAGCAACCGGCTCAAGTACCAATGCTCATCGAAAAATACCTGGATTTCTCTAGTGATTATCAAGCACTGATTACCACCTTGTTTAAAAATCCAGAATTTATTGCAGAAATGCTAATCGCGTATTTACAAGATGCACTGGGTTTACTGCAAGACAATCTGAACGATTGGCTAGAAGGCAGAGCGAAACCCATCACCGACAAACGCTTTAGTAGTGAAGAGTGGGTCAATAATCCATTTTTTAACTTACTAAGTCAGCAATATTTGCTGGCAAGTGAACATTTAAGCTCTTTACTTGAACACCTAGACTATGGTGATAAACGAACGTCTAAACGCGTACAATTTTTTATGCGCCAATACTTGGATGCGTTATCACCAGATAATTTTTTTCATACTAACCCGCAACTAATGGCTGAAACCATACAAAGCCATGGTAAAAACTTACTATTAGGCTTACAAAATTTACTTGCAGATTTAGAAACGGGTTCAGGTTCATCAAGATTATTGATGAAAATGACGGATATAGATGCATTTAAAGCCGGCGTCAACATTGCAGTCACACCTGGCAAAGTGATTTATAGAAATAACTTAATTGAATTAATTCAATACACACCACAGACTGCAAAAGTTCATTCGATACCACTATTAATTATTCCGCCCTGGATCAACAAATATTATATTCTCGATCTTAGCCCACATAACTCACTCATTCGCTACTTGGTTTCTCAAGGCATCACCGTATTTGTGATTTCTTGGATAAATCCAGATGCAAGCTACGCCAGTAAAGGCATTTATGATTACCTCAATGAAGGCCCTATTGCTGCTATCAACACGATTAAGAAACAATTGCACATTAAACAGCTAAATACCCTTGGCTTCTGCATAGGAGGTACCTTGCTAGCCACCTTGCTGGCTTACTATAAAGCACTCAATGAAAACCCGATTCGATCAGCTACTTTCCTCGCATCAATGATTGATTTTTCCGATCCAGGCGACATTATGGTCTTTGTGGATGAAAAACAAATAGCAAAACTTGAAGAGCGGATGAACGCCAAGGGATATTTAGAGGGCCATTTTATGGCTAGCGCTTTTAACTCTTTACGAGCTAGTGATTTAATTTGGTCATTTTTCATTCGACATTATCTACGCGGACAAGCCTATGTACCCTTTGATATCTTGTATTGGAACGCTGACACCACCAACATGCCGGCTAAAATGCATTCACAATATTTACGCTGGATGTATTTGCACAATAACTTAGTAAAACCAGGTAAAATCCGCTTAAACAAGATACCTCTAGATGTCAGCAAGATTGATATACCCACATTTTTTGTTTCAACGAAAAAGGATCATATAGCGCCCTGGGAAACAACCTTCGTGGGCTTTCAATTAATGCAAGGCAAGAAACGGTTTTTATTAGGCGGCTCAGGACACATCGGTGGGATCGTTATACCGCGTGGCACAGATAAGTACGGGTTTTATCGCAACGTAAATAGTGCAGCAACGCCTGAAGAATGGTTAGCCAATGCGACTCAACACCCAGGCTCCTGGTGGCCTGAGTGGCTAGTGTGGCTTAAAAAAGAATCCAGCCGTCTTAAAGACGCCCCTGATTTCTCCAAATTACCGTTTCACCCCATCATGGATGCACCGGGTAGTTATGTGCACATTAGCAGTAAAGAACCGCACTGCACACACAATACCCATACACCCTCTTAATTAAAGGCAAACCGATGATCTTGATCCTCAGATGAGCTGCATAAGTCAGAGAGCAACGCTATAGGATAAGTTATAAACATACTCGCTATAGCAAGTGACATAGCGATTGAAGCCATAGCAAAAGTAAACTTTGCAATCATCGGTAAAACGGGGACTACGAATGTCAAAATCCCGCAAACTATAGCTGCTGCGGCAACATTTGTGCGATCTAGTCTACCACTAGCAATGGCCATGGCCATGGATGCACCGGTGCATGTGAGATTTAGTCTATCTCCATCTCTACCACTAGCAATGGCCATGAATGTACCGGTGTAAGGTAATACCGCCAAATCAGCACATCCCAAAAAAAATGAACCGTATCCACGAGTTAATGATCGCGTTGATGACATTAATTTCTCCTAATGATTGAACCTGTGAAAAATAATTTAGGCCATTGCCAGTGAAATATTCACACCATCGTAAAATGGGGCAATGAACAGACTTGTTTGTTTTCATATTAATAATAATTCTACCGCCATAGTATAATGTATTATTATTAAGAGAATATTACGTCCCTACACACCCCCTGATTTCGAACCGACCAAGTATCATTTATTTCTTTTGCAGTTGTTCTTAATGCAGTCACATCTTCTGCAGCAAGATAGGTTCTCGTGCTTTTAGCAACGACTGGGGTAGATATATTTACAGCTCGAGAGGAAGGAAGCGTAGGAAGTATTTAACAAGCTATTCAGCAGAACAGGATTTGTGCCTTTCAAACCACAACGAAGCCTGGGATGAATCCGTTAGAACTGACCCCAGGCTTTATAGGAAAAATTATTTTTTACCATCAGATTTAGCTTTTACTTCCTGTATGCAAGAAAGCATCGCTTTTTCAAAAATCTGAAACGACTTTTGCATATAATCCAGTGCTTTATGTCCGTTGGTTACAGCTAACTCCAGCTGCTTTTCTATCAATTCTTCAGGTTTTTTAATTCCAGAAAACTCTTCTGGTTTCATATAAGTTAAGCCTTGAAATGTTTTTGCATTCAATTCAGCAATGGCTTGAAGAGGCTCTTGCGCCTTTTTTGCCATTTCAGAAAATTTTGAAAAATACTCTTGGTTCATTTTGCTCTCCATCACTATGTTGCACTGCACAATTTAAGTGTATGTTTTCTTCCTAGGGATTGTCAAGAAAAACGATACCTTTTTTTGCATCGCACCATAAATGGCTCATTTACTCTGAAAAAGCGCTTGCCACTGGCTGGTCATTTGCTGCAACTGCTTGTTCCATGTCTCTGTGGCTTGTTTGAAGTCACTCATATAGGGACTCGCTTGGGTTTGATTTTCTATCGTCGCAACCATCTGCCCTAACAATACTTTAAATGACTGACTCATCGGATGATGCGCTAAGGATATCAATTGCCTTAATATATCTGATGACAGAAATTTTGTTGGTCCTTCTTCCATTTCAACAAGAATTTGCAGCAAGGTTGCATTGGTTATGTCCGCTTTACTCGTAGAATCTTCAACTCGAAAAGGTATACCATCAACAACATAATGTTGCAGATCATCCACAGTAATATATTGGCTTTTCTCAGTATCGTACAATCTACGATTTTTATATTTTTTAATTAGTCGACTCATCTTATATGAATACCTACATGTATTGTCCACCGTTAATGTCCAAATTAGCACCCGTCACGAACCCTGACTCAGGGGCTGACAAAAAAGCGACAGCATGCGCAATTTCTTCGGGATGACCCAATCGGCCAACTGGAATTTTAGCAATAATTGCTTGTAACACCTCTTCTTTTACAGCAGTCAACATGGGCGTATCAACATACCCAGGGGAAATGGTATTTACGGTAATTCCTTTCGTTGCGACCTCTTGTGCCAAACTTTTACTAAACCCGAATAAGGCCGCCTTGCTGGCTGCATAATTGCATTGACCAAACTGCCCCTTTCGGCCATTGATCGATGAAATGCTGATAATGCGCCCATATTCTCTTTCCAACATTATCGGTAATACGTGATGAGTCACGTTGAAAACACTCGTCAAATTAGCATCAATAACCTGCTGCCATTGTAGAGAGGACATTTTTTTTAAGCTCACGTCACAGGTAATCCCTGCGTTATTTACCAATACATCAATACGCCCGTACCTCTCCTTCACCAATGCGACCAGTTTTTCACAATCATCAAAGTTAACTATATCAGCATAAAAGATATCAATATCAAAACCATCGGCTTTCTGCGCTGCCTGCCATTGTTTTGCCTCTTCATGGTTACCATTCTTGAAATAGCAGGCAACGACTTGATAATTCGCGGCCATTCGTCGGCATATTGCAGAACCTATTCCACCTGTACCACCCGTAACAATAGCGACCATTCGCTCCATGATGCTCACTCCATTATTAATGATCCCGAAAAAAAATCACAACATCCTGATTTTTTTGGATTATTGCTAGCTGCTATTACTACAAAACAAATGAAAGGTAATGTCAATAACCTGAGTAGACGATGAGTCATACAAAAAAAAACCCGTATGAAACAAAGATCCACACGGGCTAGGGTTCCAATAGCCTTAAGCTTATTTCACAGCAGGCACATAACCTTTTAATTGCAGCGCAAATTGGCGAAGTACATCAAGTCCAGATTCTTCTGCCTGCTTGCACCACTGTTGTAATGCATCAATCAGTTCTTTTTGAGATGCCGCCGTTTTTAGCCATATATTTTGTAGCGATTGGCGATAGCTGTAAACAACGCGCAATTGTTCGTAACGATCTAATAACGCTTGCAGCCTTGTGTTGGCGCGTGGCGAAAGCAAATCTTCTTGTCGCCGAAGTAAAGTACCGGCCCGTTGAAATAGTTTTCTATCAACTTCATTTTCAACATCGCTTTGTTTGACTTGACGCAAAATGGGGCGAGCCACACGTTTGTAATAATCTGACATAACTTGGAAGCGATTACCTATCACCGCTTTGACAGTATCTAGATCAACTTGCAATTTACCTTCTTGCGTTGCCAATTGAGGTGGCAATTTTTTGACGCGTGCTAAGCCTAATAAACATAAACAACGGATATACATCCAACCCAAATCAAACTCCCACCATTTGACTGAGAATTTGGCAGAAGAGGCAAAGGTATGATGATTATTGTGCAACTCTTCTCCACCAATCCAAAATCCCCAAGGAAAAACGTTAGTTGCCGCATCGGGACACTCAAAATTACGATAACCCCAATAATGTCCTATCCCATTAACAACACCAGCGGCCCAAACAGGAATCCACATCATTTGAATAGCCCAAATTGAAATACCTGGGACGCCAAATAAAAACACATCGATAAGGAGCATTAATAAGATACCCCGAGCAGAGTGACGCGTATATAGATTACGCTCAATCCAATCATCGGGCGTGCCATGTGAATACTTTTCGACCAATTCACGATTATTGGACGCATGCCGATATAATTCCGCACCTTGCCAAAAAACCTTTTTCAAGCCGAGTACGACAGGACTATGTGGATCCCCTTCCTCATCAGTCGTCGCATGATGTTTACGATGTATGGCAACCCATTCTGCAGTAACCATGCCCGTTGTCAGCCAAAGCCAAAAACGAAAGAAATGACTGATAATTGGATGCAATGTCAACGCTCGATGGGTCTGATGACGATGCAAATAAATTGTAACCGAAGCGATGGTTATTTGTGTTAGCACAACTGTTGCTATCACATAACCCCAGAACGACAAGTTTAAAAACCCAAAAAGCATAGCTTCCTCCATTTAAATTATTTACCGACCCACCGCGTGAATCAATTTAAGTAACTAAGCAGATCAATTATTGCACTTATTGGAACACAGAACATGTTAAACTGGCAATAACCTAACAATACATTGCGGCAACTACTGATTTACCACAAAATGTCTACTACTATTAACATAATACCACATTTTGCACACTTCGTGTTGCGCCAAAACTTTTTGTGCATGATAATTTTTTTAATTCTCTTCTAATAGACAACGGGATCTGGGCATATCATGAATACTAAAATAAAAGAACTTTTCGAACAATTGCTACCATTCATCGTTTTGGGCGTAGCTATCGCTTTGATTATCGGTCTATTCATTATGGTATCGTACGTATTGATCTGGGGTCTTGTCCTCGGTGGTATCATCTGGATTGGAATGGTCGTTAAAAATTTTTTATTTCCTTCAGAAGCACCGGAAAAAAAGGAAGGCCGCGTTATCGAACATAAAGATATAAAATAAAAATCATTTGTAGAAGGGATACATGCCAGAACTACCTGAAATTGAAACAACCAAGCGTGGGATTAGTCCTCATCTGATTAATCAGCGCATTCTAGGAGCAACCGTACGCCAACCACAGTTACGATTGCCGATTACCCCCAAGCTCAGCACGCTATGTTCGGGCAAGGTAGTGCGAAATATTTCCCGTCGAGCAAAATATTTGCTGCTGGACTTAGCCGACGCTCATTTACTCATTCATCTGGGTATGTCTGGTCATTTACGAATCGTCAACGCAGATGCTCCTGCGGGTAAACACGACCATGTAGACTTATGTTTAGCTAACGGCAAAATATTACGTTATAACGATCCTCGCCGATTTGGCTTATGGCTCTATATCATCGAGCCCCCATTATCTCACCGATTATTAAGTCATTTAGGTCCAGAACCATTAACAAAAGAATTTAATGGCGATAATTTGCACCATCAAGCCACAAACAAGTCTCAACCTATTAAAACCTTCATCATGAATAATCAAATAGTAGTAGGAGTCGGTAATATTTATGCGGCAGAAAGTCTATTTTTGGCGGGAATTCACCCTAAAACAGCCGCAAAAATGCTTACTAATGAGCAAATGACCCGTCTGTGTGATCAGATCAAGCGCGTACTGCAACAAGCCATCACAGTCGGCGGCACGACACTACGTGATTTCTATGCCGCCGATGGAAAACCGGGTTATTTTTCGAATGAACTGAAGGTCTATGGCCGACAAAATAAAGCATGTTATACCTGCAACGCGATCATTAAAGCCATTGTTATTGCTGGCAGAAACTCTGCATTTTGCCCGCAATGTCAGCCATGGATTGAGTCCTAAAACTTCACTCCTTATTTTACTAAAGTAGTTTCCTGACGATTATTGCAAGCATTTATTGTTTGCAACCACAAGCGCTTGCAGTATCATCAGAATCTAATTGATTAGCATATTGTGAAATTATGAAAGTCAGTAAGCTTCGCACCTTATGGATAATATTTTTATCAGCCATCTACACGATCAATACGACTGGCCGCGCCGTATTAATGCGGCTTTTTAGTACTATCAATCGCCCATGGGTTGATAAAACCCTTCATATTTGGGAAAACCGTATTCTTAATCTGGTCAAAGTAAATTGTAAAATAATTAACCCCTATAACGTCGAGCCACAACCTGGCCAGCCAACTATCATTATGTGCAACCACACAAGCCTCTATGATATACCTCTTAGCTTGCACGCATATCCTAACCATTCAATACGCATGCTTGCTAAAAGTGAAATGTCAAAAATCCCCATTGTTGGCAAAGGGATGACAGCGGCTGAATTTCCATTTATTGACCGTAAAAATCGGCGACAGGCTATTAGAGATTTGCAAGCCGTACAACAACTGTTAAATAGTGGGATTGTAATATGGATTGCCCCGGAAGGAACTCGATCGAACGATGGGAAAATTGCACCATTTAAAAAAGGCGGTTTTATCACCGCAATTAATGCTAACGCAACCATCATTCCAATTGGTATACGTGGTGCGTACCATATATTGCCGGCACGTACTTCGCAGTTCAACCTAAATCAAACCGCTGAAATACGCATTGGGAAACCCGTCGATGCGTCTAAATTTACCCTTGAAAATAAAGATGAATTGATTGATGAGGTTTTTCAATCGATTAAGGGAATGGTAGAACCTTAGTGTTGTGATCCATACCCCGTGAGCGGCTTCCCAACTACAGTGCCCTGGCCTATACGTCTAGGATCAGATGCCGCGGTTAAAAGATTGGTCTTTCGATCCCACGTGATCGCTTGCATATCGCCGTAATACTGCTCTAAAGGTGCAAGACGATAGCCCATATCTTTTAACTGAGCTTGTAAAGCAGAAGGAAATGTATCCGGTTCAAACTGTAATATATCCGGCAAATATTGATGATGAAAACGCATCGCCGATACCATACTAATTGCTCCGAATGAGTCGCTAAAAACAAGTGTCGATAATAAAACCATTGTTGGAATACGACTCCCTCCAGGTACTCCAAGGATTGCCCGTCTGTCAGCCGTCTCTAGAAAGGTTGGCGTCATACTGGATAAAGGGCGCTTACCAGGCTCGATTGCATTATTCATACCGCCGACTAATCCAAACACATTCTTTTCACCGGGCGATGTGGCAAAATCATCCATCTCGTCGTTTAATAGCACACCGGTACCATCAGCAGTAACACTAGAGCCAAAAATATAATTAATAGATAGCGTAGCAGAAACACAATTGCCTTCACTATCAATAATCGAGAAATGTGTTGTATTACCACCTTCCGGCGCATCAAGTTTTTTTTCTGGTAAAGCCGAACTGTCGGTTGCTTGCTTGGGAGAAATATATTTGCGCAAGTTGTTAGCATTCTCCATCGACAACACTTTTTTCAACGGAATATTCACAAAATCTGGATCGGCTAATAACTCCATGCGTTGCCAATACGAAAGGCGCATAGCCTCAACTAAGTAGTGCACCCATTGAGCCTTTGACAAGGAGTGCAATGGGTATCCAGCTAAGATATTAAGCATCGTCAACAACGAAACACCACCTGCAGAAGGGGGGGGAGCAGTAATAACCTCGACATTATGAAACTTGCCGCGTAAAGGCTCTCGAACCTTAACCTGGTAGTTTTCTAAATCCTGTATAGTCCATATACCGCCTGCCCTATTTACAGCAGAGACCAAGCGTTCTGCCACCTCTCCACGATAAAACCCATTGTGACCTTGCTTGGCAAGAGTACTTAAGGTATTTGCTAAATCACGCTGTATTAAGCGAGCACCTATTTGATAAGGTTTACCATCCTGCAAAAATACCGCCGCAGAAGCCTTGAATTTTTGCAATTGTTGCAGCCTATCTCCCATTTTTATAAATGAATCATAATGGTAATCAACAATAAAACCTTGCTCAGCAATCCGAATAGCTGGAGCAAGCGTTTGAGTTAATGGCAACTTTCCATAGCGCTTAGCAATCAAAACCAAAGCTGCCGGCTCTCCAGGAATTGCTATAGACTTCCCTCCATTGAGTGATAACTCGGGAATAAGTTTGCCATCCGCTCCTACAAACATACCTCTAGAGGCAGCACCAGGAGCCACCTCCCTGCCATCGATAAAAATATTCTTATTGCTTTTTGCCTGATGTAATAACCAAAACCCACCGCCACCCAGCCCTGAATGATAAGGCTCAACCACCGCGAGTACAGCGCTTACCGCAACCGCTGCGTCAAACGCATTTCCACCCTGTGCCAAAATTTCAAGTCCCGCGTTGGTGGCCAGTGGATTAGCGCTGGCAACTGCATAGCCTGGTGGAAATTCTGCGTAAATTGCACTATTGGCTGATAATGAAATAACAAAGAACAATACACAAATAAAAATATTATTGATGACCCTCTTTATGAATTTCAACATAATGGAGCCTCGTTGAGGAAGTGAGCCCGTATTTCGCCTCGCACTATAAAGTGCTACATGATTTAATTTAACACTGCTGTTAATCGTAAATTCGTTACAACAGCATTTAAGACTTCGCTTTCATTTCTTGCAATGCTTTAACAACTACTGCAGGAACAAACTCCGTGACATCGCCTCCAAAAACTGCAATTTCTCGTACTAACGTTGATGAAATAAACATTGAATCTTCTGAGGGAGTTAAAAACATGGTTTCTACATGCTTTGCTAATTTACGATTCATTCCGGCCAATTGGAATTCATATTCGAAATCAGACATTGCACGTAACCCACGGAGAATAACCCTAGCCTTTTGCTCATGCACAAAATGAATCAGCAGGCTATCAAAGCCAACGACACTCACTCCTGGTAAATCACCTACCGCCTGCTGTACTAACTCAATTCGCTGGCTCAAATTAAAAAAAGGACGCTTGGCGGTATTACTCGCCACGGCGACAACGAGCTCGGGAAATAGTTTTGCAGCTCTAGTAATAATATCAATATGCCCGTTCGTTACTGGATCGAATGTACCTGGATAAATCGCTTTATGTTTCATGGCTGACACTTCAATTGCATATTCTAGAAG
>CAMBDN010000048.1 GCA_945865355.1 Legionella genomosp. 1 | reverse complement strand
GACGTACAACCCACTGGCCCAAAAACAATCGAAGCATTCTATGATGCACATTTTCTTGAAATAGTTACCAACACTACCGGCTCTCTCCCCGAAAAATTAGCTCAAGTATCCTCTCATCTTAATCGGTCACAAGAAGTAATAAGCGAATTAATTGCTGCAAAAGCCAGAACAGAGTCAATACAATTAGAAATAGACCGTGTGCTTCGTTTATCAGACGCGATTGATCAAAATGAGCAAAAGGTTATTGGAAAAAAATATGCCTTCGCATTGATAAATGACCATCGAACAAGCTTCAATGAACTCTTATCGCATGCAACAGACGACGAAAAAGCGGACTGGCAAGCGCGATTAACGCAAATGGAATCCCCTGATAGAACTCGCTTCACCAAAGATATAGCGCAATACACACTCAGTTGGGTAACCTTTCTCCCTACTGCAGCCTACCGAATGTTGGCGCCCCAATCGCTGAAAAATAGGCTAGATGGTTATTTCTCACTATCTACATTTGATGGTGAATGTAAAGTAAAGTTACGATTGTTGGCAGCCGCTCGTTTAGCTGAATTGCAAGACCCACGTATCGCTTCAAATACAGCAAAGGAATCGATAGCAACGCAGTTAGCAGAAGACAATCCACCGATAAAAGCGCTCTTTCTCGCCGCAACGACCCAACAACTTGAGGAACTCGTCGCTACCCACAGGAAAATCCAACAGATAGTAGCCGATTATGCTGCATTTTGTACCCTGGTTAGCACTAACCAAGAAAAACTTAATCAAGCTCGAGGATTAAATATACAATTAGATACTTTTATCAATACTCACAATAGTTTTTGGGTGCAATTATCCTTATTTTTTTCCAAAATCAGTGAGCTATTCATAACAGCTGATGCCGCTAAAGTTCAAGCGGTGCAAGCCATGAAAAGTAAGCTAACGATTCTGGAAAAAAACTACGAAAATAATGTTACTGAGGGTCTTAAAGAAATTAGTGGCAACACCACTATTTCGACGGAGATAAGAGCGTCTATTCTGTCCCAATTATCGCCCACTCAGCACCCGGCAGTCATTGCGTTGCGGCCCAAAAATATCATTACCGATTATCAACTCGTTAAAACAATGTTTTCCGAGTTATCCAACAAAGTACCAGAATCAGGCACGCAAGAAGAAAATAACAGCGACGCGATGAGGATATAGATTTAAGGTGAGCAGTTACTTTAAACGTAGTAAAATAGGGTATCATTCCAAAAAAATTTTGAATTTCTAGGTAATAATAATGAAAAAATATGTAATAGCATCATTTTATAAATTTGTTTCACTCTGTGACTACGAGGAAATGAAAGTCCCATTACTTTCCGCAATGAGAGAGCACAATCTTTTAGGAACAATTATTCTTGCCAGCGAAGGTATTAATGGAAGCTTTGCGGGCACTCCCAATGATGTATTATTTTTATATGAGTATTTAAAGATTGATCCTCGGTTATCTGATTTATATTTTAGAGAAACATACGACGATTTGATGCCTTTTGATAAAGCAAAGGTTAAATTTCGCAAAGAAGTTGTCACGCTTGGCGTTGCTGGAATTAACCCTCTACAGAGCACAGGAGCACGTGTAAACCCTTCAGAGTGGAATAGCCTAATTAGTGATCCCAGTGTTTTACTAATTGATACACGCAATGATTATGAAGTTGAGTTGGGCACTTTCAAAAACGCGATAAATCCCAACACCGAGAACTTCAGGGATATTCCTGAGTATGTGAAAAACAATTTAATGGATAAAAAAGACCAAAAAATTGCCATGTTTTGTACTGGCGGTATCCGCTGTGAAAAATCAACATCCTATTTGAAAGATTTAGGATTTAACAATGTATATCAATTAGAGGGTGGTATTTTGGGCTATTTAGACACCATACCGGCTGAGGAATCACTCTGGCAAGGCCGCTGCTTTGTCTTTGATGAAAGAATTGCTATTAATAGCATCGATAGCCAAGAAGAGAGTCATTCCCGTTAAAAAATTTGGTAACTCCCTAGATGGCGTCGTCATGAGATTTCAGCCCACAGCACAATGCACAATGCATCTAATTTGAACGGCTGCCAAGAAAGAGGCTGTATTTTTAGCATATCGTGTAGCAATGACACGCCATCTTTCTTTGCCACGTCTATTCCAATATAGTGTTCATAAATATTTTTTGTCATAATTCGAAAGTCATTAAATTCTCAACCTACCTAATATGGAGTCTATGCAGCTCCCTAGCAACTGTTCGAGATATTTATGGGTAAGGCACAGTGACCATGCTGGGGAACGGTCTTTCCTACCAAGGTACAAACGGCCTACTGTGCCTTTTTTGTTATTACATGCCTGCGATAACAAAACTTATTTATACACCTTATCTTACAATGTATCTTCTAAAATCATCATAGTAGATACATCATCTTGAGCGTAGTGAATGATCTCAAATTGATTAGATTCAAACCTAACTCAGGATCCTTCACTACGTTCAGGATGACGTACCTGAGTCGTTATAATTTTTTAAAGCCGAATGTTTTCTAACAGGTCTTGTGTGCAGAAAAATCTGCGTCCAAACGAGCCGAGTTGACATCTGGAGAGGCATGATGCACAATTTATGGCTTTAATAATGAGCGGATGTACTATGTCTCTTACACTACCTGTTTTATCAGGTTCTTCAAAAACAAAAATTTCATACACAAAATTTACTTTGTCAAATGACGCCCATGATCAGGCTGCAGCGTTGCTTGAGCTTCATGCTGGCGCAATGGCTTATTGCGCGATGAAGGCGCTGGCTAAAGCTCGTTGCGCTGAGTTTATGAAAGCCAGCGAAATTTACTCGCTTTTAATAGGTTTGAACTTTATACGAAAAGCCGGCAAAGACTACTGTTTGGCCTCTTGGTTGGTCGACAATAAAAACGATGAGTTAGATGAAAATTCAGTTTTTGCGATAGAGCAATCAAATAATTCACTCCAGGAAAAACGGAAAAAGGGTGATACAGTGAGCGGGGAATATTTTGCTGCTGATGAAAGCTCTCGTTTATCTTTACGCGCCGATACTATTGTTCGACGTTCGCTGGGGGATTTTGATGGAAAAGGAAATACGTTTTTTGTTGGTCATCACATTTATATAATAGACTTTGGTGCTGCTATTTCACCAGTAATGGTCGATTTTTTCCCCCCCGAAACATACAAAGATCGATACGATAAATCAACGTTGCAATTTTTGGATATTAAAAAATCGCCCGGCTTTTCAGAAGCAAATCAGTTAAACCCATTTAATTGGCTTTACATTCCGCCTCCTTCAGAAGATCAAAATTCTGCGGTGGTAATTGCTGCAGAGTTCTTTATTGCAAATCAATCTAGAGTGCCTTATATCGGTCAAAAGAAATTATATGAAGCCTTATTAGAAGGGGAGCAAGATTTAGATCTTGGCGCGCTTATTGCTGATACTTTATTCGATACGGAAGTGGTCGCTAACAGCAATCTAGCTTGTTTAGAAATGCCATTAGAAACATTAATTGAAGCTTGCTATCAGGATCTAATAGAAGCGGCAAATGGTCATTTGAAAAATGACGGGACCCTGGAAATTGACGAAGAAAAGGTATTGTCAGTATTTGAGGCCCAGCGAGAACGTTTAAAGTTAATCGCACAACACCAGTTGGCGATTGTTAAAAATTGTAAAGAAAGCAAAGCATGTTTATTGGCCTATATTCTTCAAAACATTACCGCAACCGACGAATTTAATCCGCTGATTAAAGACCCCTCTGCATTTTTTGGAAACTCTCCTGCTTATGTTATGGGGTTTTTTATGGGTAAGCTAAGTGAAGCAGGCCGAGAAAAATATGGCCCCGCCATTAAACAAATAGCAAAGGCTGTTCAGGAATTGAAATTTGACCGTCCCATTTCTGCTCAAATGATAGAGTACACTGGTATAACTTTTCTGCGTCACCAAGAAGCATATAAAAGGCCTCCAAGTTGTATAGGTTCATCTACACTGGCACGATTGGTACCTCAATTTGGTACCAGCGAAGATTTTTTAATCGCGGTGGCTGCTAGGCTTAACACCGGAAAAATACCGCGATCGGACGATAGGTATGTTGCGACGTTAGAGACGGCGCAGATAGTGTGGGATAATACCTCTCCGCTTACAGTGATAAATTCTGGGTTGATTGGCGGGGGCGGCTGTGGGCCTAGTCCTTAGGCCAGGATTCGCTCAGCAACTTTCGACAGAACCTGCGCGGTATTCGATATTATATTGGATGGGAGATTCACTCCTGGGGAGTTACCTATAATTTGTAACTTCTCGGTCGGGTAATTGTGCTATTTTTCGACAGCAACTGTTCAAATTTTATTTCACTCAATCGAGACCCTAGGCCTCACAAAGCGACTGAGCCCAATAGCCTTCTTACCACATCTTGATCGGAAAAAATAAAGCGTTCTTTACCAATTTGTTGGTAGGCTTCGTGCCCTTTACCTGCAATTAAGAGGATATCTTTCTCGCCGGTCAATTTTAAAGCCTGCTCAATCGCTTGTTCTCTGTCTAGAATTTTATCAACTTGAATGGAGGGAAGCAGGCCTTCTGCAATCTCCTCTATAATGGTTGAAGGGTCTTCATTACGTGGATTATCACTGGTCACTATTGCAAAATCAGCTATCTGGCTGGCAATGCGCCCCATAATAGGCCTTTTGGTCTTATCACGATCACCACCACAACCAAAAACAACACCTAAACGTCCTTGTTTTAATTGGGTAAGGGTAGATAACACATTTTCTAAAGCATCAGGAGTGTGCGCATAATCGACAATGACACAGGGCTTTTGAGCGACAACTTCCATCCGCCCAGGTGCGGCTTGTAATTTATCCATCACATGAACAGCATCCTGCACAGCAATTCCATCGGCAAGCAGGCTCGCGAACACAGCCAAGCTATTATAGACATTAAATTTTCCGAGTAGATTCACGAGAATTTCGTGTTTCCCCCATGGAGAAACCACCTCCAATAGGCTATTGGTCATTGTCATTTGCCAATTAACAGCTCGTACATCACAGCCTTCCTGCAAACCGTATGTGATTTTTTGACATGCAGATGCAAGCTTTTCAGCCATCAGCTGACTATAGGCATCATCTTTATTGATGATTGCCCATTTGAGTGACGGTGTCGCAAATAGGGCAGCTTTTGCCTCTGCATAAGCTTGCATTGTGTAGTGATAATCAAGATGATCATGGCTTAGATTAGAATAAATAGCGCCAGAAAAATTAATATGATCCACCCGATGTTGACTAAGTGCGTGCGATGAAACTTCCATACACGCATGTTTTATACCCTTTTGCTGATAATCGTGAAAAATCTGTTGTAAACATAGTGCATCTGGAGTGGTATTCACTAACGGCTGCAAGTCGTTAACATTTCCTTGCCCTATAGTACCTATATATGCCGCGCGCATACCGAGAATTTCATACGCTTGCGCTAATTGATAGGCAATTGTTGTTTTGCCGTTAGTTCCTGTGACACCAATAACAGACATTGATCGTGTTGGATCTTCATAAAATCGGCTAGCAATTGCTGCTAGTTGTGTTGCTAATTGCGGCATAGGAATACAAGGAATAGCGCTTGGCGCGGTTAATAAGGTTGTTAAACCTTCTGGATCATAGACAATAGCCGCAGCCCCCGCATGACTTGCTTGCTGCACGAATATACGCCCATCTGCGGCAGCCCCTGGGTATGCAAAAAACAAATGACCTGGTTTTATTTTACGGCTATCGTTTTGCAATCCTAAAATATCACAATCCGGAACAGCATTCTTTACCCATGGGTGTAACAAATCCGCAAGTTTCATTTAAGTCGCTCCAACTTGATCTTTATCCGGAGGAACATCTAATATCCGCAGTGCCGTCCCCATTACTTTCGCAAACAATGGTGCGGCAACTTGCGCTGCATAGTACCCTGATTGTGTGGGCTCATGAATGACAACCGCAACAATCAATCTAGGTTTAGATACAGGTGCAATTCCCACAAAACTGGCAATGTAACGCTTCTCTTCATAACCTTTTTTCCCAGCGATCCTTGCAGTACCTGTTTTTCCCGCGACCCGATATCCGGGTATTTCTGCAGATTTACCGGACCCTGCACTGACCACGGCTTCCAGCATCGCTAATATTTGATCAGCTGTCTTTATATCCAATACCTGTGCACCCTTCTCATGTGTTGCATTGCGCAATAAACTAACCGGCAAGAGGTTTCCATGATTTGCAAAAACCAAGTAGCCCTTTGCCAATTGCAGTGTAGATACTGACATACCATAACCAAACGCTAATGTCGCAAGCACAAAAGGATTCGCATCTTTAGCCTTGACAATAGAGCCGTCACTTTCGCCGGGATAGCCACTTTCTGTTCGTTGTGCAATGCCACAACGAGTGAGTAAGCCAATCAATTGCTCAGGAGGACTGGTAAGTACCATTTTCGTAACACCAACGTTACTGGAGCGTTGTAAAACCCCAATAACATCTAGAACACCATAATTATGGATATCCCGAACAATGTGACCATGCACCCTCATCCAACTCGGCTCTGTGTTAATAACCGTATTGGGTTTAAAGTGACCGCTTTCAAGCGCGCTTGCAACACTAAATGCTTTCATGACCGAGCCAGGCTCAAAGGTATCGGTCAACGCTTTATTACGGTAGCTATCACGATTATAGCGGGCTCGTGCGTTTGGGTTAAACGATGGGTAATTAGCAGCGGCGAGTACTTCACCATTTTCGGTATCAAGAACCACAACCGAACCTGATTTAGCCCCAAATTGAACAACTGTATTTTGTAACTCATGATACGCAAAATATTGTATGCGTCGGTCGATGCTCAGCTGTAGTAAATTGCCGGGGCGCGGTTCCTTCTCAACACCTAACTCCTCAATAACCCGACCCATCCTATCTTTTACAACCTTCCTCTTCCCACTGACGCCCATTAACCATTGATGATAGGCAAGCTCCATACCCTCAATGCCATTATCATCAACATTGGTAAATCCAATTAACTGCGACACACTATCCCCCTCAGGGTAATAGCGTTTAAACTCTTCCTGAAAATTTACACCTGGAATTTTTAGCTCTTCAACTTTTTTTGCAAGCATCGGCGGTAATTGGCGCTGTATATAAACAAACTCACGCCCCTGAGAGTCTGCAACGCGTTTTGATAACTGGGTCGCAGAAATACCAAGCAAGCGAATCAACTCAGAAACTTGTTTAGCACTTGGGTCAAATATTTTTGGATTTATCCAGACGGATTGAACGGGTGTACTCACTGCAAGAGGTGCGCCTTCTCTATCAATGATCATCCCACGGTAGGCTGGGATATCGACGACCCGAAGACTTCGCGCATCCCCCTGACCCAACAAAAATTTCCTATCCATGATCGTTAAATCATAAATACGCCAAATGAGTATCGCGACGATCAATACAAAAAAAACGGCCACAACCAGCAGCCTTGCTTGGTGGCCCGTTTTTTTCATTTTACACGCAAAATAATGGTTTGTTTGTCAGTTGGCAACATCATATGTAATTTCTCTGCAGCTAAATGTTGCACCCTTGCTGGTGTTGCTAGACTCGCCTGCTCAAGCAGCAACTGCCCCCACTGAAGCTGCAATTGGTGCGTTTGCTGTTCGTCTGATTGCAATTGGCTGAACGTCAAACGATGTAAATTAGTGATGTAAATGACGGCCAATGCGCTCACCAACACAGCAAAAACCAAGGCCATTTGCATACATAGCTGCTTGGACAAGCGCAAATCCGATAATTGTCCGCTAAAAAAATTGCTCTGATTAATCACTTTTGCTGCAGCATTCATGCTATTTTCTCTCCTATCCTAAGCACCGCACTTCTTGAACGAACGTTGTGTTTAACTTCATCCTCTTGAGGTTTAATAGCCTTACCAATTCGCTTAAAATATGTTTTTATCTCTGACGCCCTAACTGGAACACCTGGTGGCGGCTCCATTCCGTGCTCTTCTGCCCGCATAAATTGTTTAACAATCCGGTCTTCTAATGAATGAAAGCTGATCACAACTAATCGCCCACCCAAAGCCAAAGCGGCCACACATTGCTTTAAGCACAAGGTCAAATCAGTTAATTCTTGATTAATGTGTATTCGAATGGCTTGAAAAACTCGTGTCGCTGGGTGTTTATGTTTTTCCCATTTTGGATTGGCGGCCTTTACTATCTCAGCGAGTGCTGCTGTCGTTAAAATAGGGCTTTCATCGCGGGCGGTCACAATAGCATTCGCTATGCGACGTGCAAAACGTTCTTCTCCATACTCTTTAAAAATTGTTGCCATTTCATCAGCTTGGGCATGATTTACAAAGCGCGCGGCATCTAGGTCCTGTTCCAAATCCATACGCATATCGAGTGGGCCTTGCTGCATAAAACTAAACCCACGAGCAGGGTTATCTAATTGTGGTGACGAAACACCCAAGTCAAGTAGAATTCCATTGACTTGGCCATGCACTCCAAATTCCGTGGTGATTTTTCCGAGTTGTGCGAAAGAGCCACGATAAATAGAAAAGCGGGGATCGTTTGAAAAATGTTGCTTTGCATGATCAATTGCTTCTTGATCTTTATCGATAGCAATCAAACGCCCTGCTTCATTTAACTGTTGCAGTATGGCGCGACTGTGGCCCCCACGCCCAAAAGTACCATCAACATAAATACCTGAAGACTTAATCGCCAAGCCATTAATTGATTCTTGCAGTAGGACCGATTGATGTGCGGTCATATTCATTTTCCATTAAAGAGAAAACGTCTTCATCTCATCTGGCAAACTATCCTGTTGAGAAGCTTCATCTTCTAGCCACTGCTCTCGTCTGGACTGCCATAACAACTCGTCCCAAACCTCAAATTTATTACCCTGCCCTATCATCACCACCCGCTTATCAAGATGCGCATAATCACGCAGCAAAGGTGGTAACAACACACGCCCATTACTATCCAGCTCTACATCTGCGGCATGTCCAATTAACAACCGTTGAATGCGCCGTGCGGCTGCATTAAAACTAGGTAACCGTTGCAAATTATCTTCTATTACCTGCCACTGCTGAGCCGGATAAAGCAACAAACATGTTTCTTCGGTATCTATGGTTACAACCAAAGAGGAGCTCAATGCTTCGCGATAACGCGTAGGTACAGCAACGCGCCCTTTGCCATCGATGTTGATTGCATTAATTCCGCGAAACATAATTTCTACTCTGTAGGAAACTATCTCCCACAATTCTCCACTTTTTAGTTATTTTAAACCACTTTTCTACACTATAGAAACACATTTTCCCTAACGTCAAGAAAAAAACCCACTTTTTGCTAAAAAAAGCAGACAGCAAGGCATAGTAATGGAATGTGTGATTCAAATAAAGGCAGTGTGGTTTATTATGGGCGTTTTTATGAGGAAAGTACGAGGTGGAGGAAAAACACCATTTAGTTATGGGAGGGTATAAATCCCCCCTGGTCCATTTGATAAAAAGGAACGTCCTAGCTCAGAATGAGCTAGGATTGGAAAAAACCAAGAAGAACCCCCTTTTGAAAGGTGCGGTTAGGGGCTAAGTGATAGGGGGGGTTATACAACAACTCAACCATTCATTTCAGCAGCAATACGAACACCTTGCAGCACCAAATCAGGGATATGTTGATCATAGATCCCTTGCTTATCAAACAACGAGGCAAAACCACCTGTTGCTAATACCAATACATCAAGCCCATCAAATGCCTCTGTTTTAATGCGCTCAAGTATTTCTCGACAAGCACCTATAGCACCATAAAAAACACCGGATTGAATGCTTTCAATGGTAGAGCGTCCAACCACCTGCTCAATTTTTATGATTTCTACAGAAGGTAACTTTGCAGTATTGGTTGATAAAGCATCTACAGCCAAACGAATTCCAGGTAAAATAACCCCACCCAAATAGGCTTTTTGGGCGTTAATCACACAAAATGTTGTTGCCGTACCAAAATCAATAATAATTAGATTTTTCCCAGGATAACGATGTGTAGCAGCAATTGCATTGGCAATACGATCAGCGCCAACATCGGAAGGGTTACGGTATTTAATATTTAACCCCGTTTTAACGCCTGCTTGTAAAAAAAATGGCTCGACAGAAAAATACTTAACACATGCCGCTCGTAACGAATAATCCAACTGAGGAACCACCGAACAGATAGAGATCGCGCGTATATCTTCCGGGGCGCATTGATTTTCTCGTATCACATTTTTTAAAAAAATACCCAATTCATCCGACGTACTCACTTTGGACGTATGGCGAAAGCGCAAGCAAATTTCCCCATTAGCAAACACCCCACCATAGATATGCGAATTACCAACGTCAATGCAAAGCATCATGGCCATAGCTCAAATAAGTAAAAAAAGTGATAGTAAAAGGAGTAGTGACAAGAATCAAGAGATCGTAGCTGAGTTCATCCTATGTGCCCCATAGATAAATTTTCCCTGCTACAATTATCAAACAGGTGATAATTTCCCGAGGTTAACATGCCATTAATGATGACTATCAAAGAACCGGAACAATGTGATTATCTTTACATCGATGAAAACAATAAAATTCACTTGCTTTTACCCATAGTAGGCGGCGATGAGATAGCGCTTGATAATACCTGCAAAACAGCCTTTGAATTAAGAACGTTTATCCATGGCACAACCAACCTTTCCGCTCGTGAGCATCTTTTGGAATATAAAAAAAATTTAATAGCAGATCTCAAAGCCCTCAAAACTCAGAACGTCATTTCACGCTATGCTTATAAAGATCTAATAAGGGAAAAACAACAACGACTTGATCAAATCGAAGAATATATCAATTTACTCAACATACTATCAGAAAAATATGCCTATTCGGGAGACCTTCCTGGACTAACTGATGCTATCCCAAAGTTACCAACCGCTGTTCATCAAATACTTGGATCTGCACAAAATGCATTTGCAATAAGGCTTGCTCCGGATGATACGGATCCATTTACTCGCTTTAACAACCCTGTATTTAAACTAAAGAGAAACCGCTCTAAATATGAGATGGGTGGATTTATGCCACTCACTGAAGGGCTAGCAACCCGTTTGCGATCAACATTCCTACCCCTCGACAACACCCCTACACTGATAAATATAAAATCAGCCAAAAATAAAATAACAGAAACGGTTACAAATGCAGCCAAGTCTATCAAGCTGAATGGGGAGAATATTGAACAAAGTCTGAATGACTTAAAGGACCTAATTGAACACGAATTAATCAAAATTAATCCTCAGCTATCCGTGAGTAAGAGCCGCGATAATCAAGATCTGAATTTGGAGTATTTGCAGAGGATAATGGGCATTGACGATACGTCAACGATAGAAGAATGGATCGATGCTATACTCACCGCAACCGTAGATGATGTTTTTTGGGACAGTCAATCTACCAGCGTTTTCGATGATGGAACAAACCTAATTAATACAAAACGAGAAGCGGATAAGCTGTCAATCAAAGTCCAATTTCTTCTTGCTGAGATTAATTTTTACTGTAAAACAAACAAGTTATCAGATGCAGATTTTGGCAAATATTTTGATAAGGAGCCGCGGGCTACTGAAATTGCCCAATTAATCAAAAAAGGTCTTGGTAAAGGAGATAATATAGAATCCATTATCTATGGTTATATAAATAGCAACAGCAATGATCTTAAGTTGACAGCCCCCTTAACGCACATACAACAAAAACAGATAACTGAAAAATTTACCCGTAATTATAACACCATAAAGGGCTCCTCTGAATTTGATGAGTTTTTATTAATGGACCCAGAGAAAAGTGGCAATATTTTTTCGCATCAAGGACGAATCAGTTGCCATTTTTTAGATTTTTTTTCTAGGCACACACAAGGAAAATGCTCACTGGGTGGTTTAGAAGGACATTCAGAAGCACTGCAAAGCAAAACACCCGGTCGATTAAATCATAAAAATGAATTTGTTACTCAAGGATATAAGAAAATACAAGAATTCAGGGAGCAGGTGCTGAAACAACTCGCTGATAATAATCCAAGGGAATTATTGGATTATTTAGTTGCCAAATTACCGACGGGTGCCCCTAATTACTCAATGCTTTCTTTAGAAACCCAAAATTACATCTCATACAATCGCAACTGGCCTAACATTGAAAAAGAGCTGATGAAACCAGGAAATTTCCAAGTCAATCAGCAGCAAGAACTATTAAAACTACTTTCAAGAAATAACGTTAACCATGAAAATCTTAGTGCTATAACGTGGTCAAAATATTCTTCAAAACCATTGATTGAAATCGAGTTAAAAAAAATTGCGGAGGGTTTAACAGATACGGTAGCTGCATACAAAGAAAAGCGGGCACGACAATGGTATAAAGGAATTGAGAATATGTCTCGTAAGCAACAATGTGCCGAGTTGCTAACCGTCGCCAAGAAAATTAATACCCTATTGAAGAGTGAACCCGTATCAAAAGAACTGATTTATGAGAAATTAGTGGAATCAATCAATGTATTAGATCGCATTGACAAGGAAATTTCATCAGAAGAGCAAAATTGGTTTCAAAGTAGTCTACAAAAACAAATTAACATCTTCCGAAATAAGTTAAAAGAGATGTGTCAATTAGAAAACTATGACTTTAAATCGAATAATTTTGACGAAACGATTACCCTAGAAATGGCAGCGCAGTTGAACAAAATCAATGATCCAAGCATTAGGGCAATAATGATGAAACTACCAGCTCATTGCCATACTGACGAAGCAATTCATTTATTCAACAATGATGAGCGACAATTATAATTACCCACTCGCATTGCCTCATGAAAAAATGAACTATTAGTCAACCGTTGCCTCAAATAAAATCGTACTCTTTAATATTTATGAGAGATTTTGATGGGGGCAAAAATGAGCGCAACAACACGTAGAGAAT
>CAMBDN010000047.1 GCA_945865355.1 Legionella genomosp. 1 | reverse complement strand
ATAATGGAAGGTCAACTGACGACGCCCCACCATTTTAATCTTCTGGTTGATTTATTATTGCGCACAGAAAGGATTCTGTGTATTTTTTACATATAGCAACCATCATTTATCGTGGAAAAATGACCATCAAATTGTGTGAGCACGCTCATGGAGTCTAGTAAAAACCGAAAATTGATTAGTGCAGGGTATATAACGAAAAGGGTAGAAAAATATTCGAAAATGACCCCAGCCGTTTTACTCCAATCAAATGGAATGGATTAATTGGCAGTACCCGCGGCTTTCTTGGAATTAAAAAAATACAACATTTGGCTGGCCGTTCAGCACAGGAGATAGAGCTATCAAAAGAAAAGAACAGAGCGCTCAGGCAAATAGAAGAGCAGAAAGAACTGATTTTATCGCATGTTAAAGCGATAACAATAGCACTGAGTCATTTAAAAACAACGGAAGAAAAACAAGCCTATTTAGCATCCGAAGATGTGCGGCGGAAACTTAAAAATGATGGGGTGGACACCTTTGAAGCACTGAAATCAAAGTTAGGAAGTATGTCCGCCGCGATAAAAGAATTACGCTATGAGTTAGAAAAATTAGGCGTTCTATTTGGTGCAGCTCCCGATACTATGATCTCACTTCCAATTGATCCTGAGCAACAATTGCTATATCGCCTTGATTATAAGGCTATTCTTCGAGAAATGGGGCGTATTGCTAATTCGACTGTCCCATACCATGCTCTTAAAATGAATTGTTCAAAAGCGACAATGACCCTAATAAAAGCAGGGCTGAGTAATGCGCTGAGAGCAAAGCTAAAATCATCCGGTTTTTCTATACCAAGTTCAAATACATTTTTTGAGACCCCACAATCTGTTTGCGAGTTCTCGGCGGAGATAGAAAGTATTTTACTCCATGCTGATGGTGGATTACCCAATGCCAAGAGTCAGAAATTTCGTGAATTTATCGCTAACGTTATACAGTTTTTTATGGAACTCGTTGCATTCTTGTTTCAACCCAGCAGAACCCAACAGTTAATTAATCTAAGAGCCGAATATCAGGACTCATTAGCGAAATCAAAAGAGGGTTTGTTACAGCTTGATCGTGAATTTGCCGAAAGTAAAATATCCAAAAAAACACATGACGAAGTGCACGAAAGTGGCGTTTTATTAATCAGCCATTATGAAACTAAAATTAAAGAAGTGGATGATGCTTTACAAGCTCTCGGAGTAACGCTGGAGAAAGAGTTAATCATCGATGAAAAAGATAAAAGCCAACCTACCCCCAAACCTCAGGCAGGATGAAATAATATGGGGTTAATTAACTGAACTCGGTTTCATACCCCCAAGGCAAACGCATGGTATAAAATAAGAGAACAAACTAGTGTCTTTGAGAACGAATTGAAGAAAAGAAAGCTAGATGCTTTTGTATAAACAAAGCATCTAGCTGTTCCTGTCATACCCCAATATAAATCGCTATATTTCCATCAGCCTTATACATTTCAAAATCTGTTTTAAAGCGGCGGAGGATTTCTTTTTGTCCCTCAAAATAACCCCAAACCCTTTGCCAGGTTTCAACCACAACGTGAGGAAATACCCCTTGATTTTCAAACACCAAATACTCACCAGAGAGGACGGTAGTCGTACTTTTCTCTGCAGAGGCTGACTTTACCCCAGCTGTTACGGTGTAATACACTGAAGCATCCGACTCATAATCTGAATACACGCCCAAAATAATCGAATCTGGATCTGTCACACCAGAACCTGATGAATAAAAACGTTGCCATAGATCCGGCAACTGAGCTGTTGCCGGATTAAACTCATCACTATTGGTGGTTCTCACGCTTAGGCCTATCACCTTAAAACCATCGACACTTATTAATGTTGGCTCTTTATTTTTTATGCTCATGGTGTGATTGTCCTATTGTTTGGTTAATGCATACACACGTAACCGGTGCCCATCTGGATCAAGTGCTACAAATGTATATCCAAAATCCATCTGTGTAGGAGGTTGGGCTATTGTTAGTCCCTCTTCACGCCAAGCGGCGTGCAACACATCAACGTCGCTGACATCTGTCACAGGAAATCCAAGCTCACCACCACCGCCAGAGAGCGTCGCTGCTGGCTCAACAGTATGTTTTGACCATAAACCCAATTTGTAGCCATTATCTATTAAAAACATAGCAAAAGTTGGCGATGATTCACAAGGTTGTTGCCCAAGAATCTTCGTGTAAAATGCGGCGCTAATAGCCGGGTTATCAACATAAAACATGATAAAATTAGTGTTAAGCATTTTGTTTCTCCAGAAGCGTTTATCCACAATGGATGCGATTAGTCTAGCCCCCTAGGATGCCAATTTTTGTCAGCAGTGATTAACGGATTAGTATGCGAGTGAACTAAAAAGGGAAATCAGTGTTTTATCCAATGTTGTATAGATAACAAAGCCATGAAAATTTGATGTGTTATACCCAACTGTATCTTTTCCACCCGGTTTCAGCGAAAAATATCCCCCTTTCCGGGTTCAGGGTCAGCGCTTACACCAAAATTAATTACCAAAGGTAAACGTATACGCCTCAAGCCCTGGCTCCGTAGCAATAACTTGCAAAATACCACTAGCAAACTGCTTCATCGCCAGGACTTCATAAATGGTATGCTTATCAACCAAAATACTGCTGTTTTTAACATCGGTACCTTTATCCGCAATAATATGCTCACCATTGAGCAGCACATTCACCCGAATTGGTTTTGAGGTATTACTTCCCATCACAATAAACACTTTTCGAGCATTAAAGCGAATTTTTAAAGCCGCATTAGCCTCCGCTGAAACAATCTTAACCTCATTGACTTTCCAGGCTCCTTCTAACGCCCAGGCATTGGAGCCTAATTGTTGCGGGAACACATAGTTGGCAACTTCGTCGTGAGTGAGTGCAGGACTTAAGTCAGAATCAGCACGCTCATAGCCTAAGTAAGTTTCAGGCGTTTGCGTATCGAAAAATGGTCTATTTTCAGGGGTCGCTAATACAGCAGGGGCATCTATTCCCAATAAAAAACGAATATTGTTTTCAATCACATCATCGTCACCCTCACCAATATGTTGATAAACCACATTCCCTTGTTTACTAATCAAATATTGCGCCGGCCAATTATGGTTATCAAAATTTCGCCATGTTGTAAATTGATTATCTAGAGCCACTGGGTAATCAATACCATAACGTTGGACTGCCCGCCTCACATTGTCTACATTTTTTTCAAAATCAAACTCAGGGGCATGGACCCCGATAATTTCCAATCCTGTTTTGTGATATTTGCTATACCAATTCTTTAAATAAGGAACTGTTCGAACGCAATTAATACAGGAGTAGGTCCAAAAATCGATGAGAACAACCTTTCCTTTTACATCACTTATACTCAACGGGGCCGAATTAACCCATGCATCAATTCCACTTATTTGTGGTGCTGCGTAAGGTCGCCACAAACCTTGCTGTAATGAAACCGACGTTTTGACCGCCGATTGTGCTTCTGAAGAAGAAATGAACCCATTTTCCTGATAAATCATGTAGCCAACACTAGCCATAATAATCACGCCCAATACTTTACGGAACAACGTTGCTCGCGTCTTAAAAAAACTAAAATTATCCATAATTTTTATTCCATAAAGTGCAATAACATACATTGGAACCGCAGCGCCCAAAGCAAAAGCAAGAAGCGTAAAAAAGCTAGCTAGGGTTGTTTGCTGAATAACAATTTGAACAATCACCGCAGCAAGAATAGGGCCTGCACAAGGCGTCCAAACAATTGCCACTACCCCACCTAAAAAAAGCCCACTAAGAAAACCACCCTCAGAGTGTCCAACGATTGAAAACTTTGAACCCAGTGTTACAAGTTTCTGAGTGAAATCAGCAAATTTATTCGTCAAGTAACTGGAGATCATGATGGTGCCTAGCAGAAAAAGTATAACGTAAGAAAGATGACGAATCACATTTAAATCGATACCTGAATATTGAACAATTTTACGGGAAAAAAAGGCAAATAACGCAAAAATAACCGTGAACCCGGTGATAATCCCCACTGGCCTTTTCCTTGATCCAGCGAGCGAGCTCGCAAGAACAATTGGCAAAATAGGCAGAATGCATGGGGAAATAATAAGCGTGAAACCCTCTACTAACCCTAAAAAAATATTGATCAAATCAGATTTCATGACGTTGCTCCTTAGCTGAGCTTTTCAATTCATACACTATACTAAAAAATCTGAATATTATTAATGATACGATGGACATCACGTCGTGCTATACCAATCGGCTTTTGCCAGAAACGCCTTACTCTAAACGACAACCCATTGCCTGTTGTCTTGCTGAAAAGGATCAAATCGCATTAATCGTATGAAGCGTAATGGGGGATCGGTTTATATGTTGATATGGGTTGGTATTCGCTGCAAAAAGATGGTATCGGCTGCTGACAAAACTAGCCGGATCATCGTGTAAACTTTGAGCCGTTTTCTTACCAACAGCGATGCTACCTGATGAAAAAATACCCAGCCTTTTCAGCTCAGCATATACTTTTTCTGTACGCGTTTCCCCGCGATGGCTGGCGCGATGGCTTAACAACGCTAACATATTTTTATCTTTTAATGCCTCATGTAACGTTTTAGAACTATAAATTAATTTGCCGGTTATATTAGATATTGATAAATAACCACTTCGTTTGAATCCTTCCTCATACGTTTCCTTAAATAAATCATCTGCTGTTAGCGCATGATTGTTAAGTTCAACCGCACGAGACAAAGCAAATGCCGCAATAGAATCAAGTCGCCTCTCCACCCTACCTTTAATGACCTGAAGAAGTTGCCTGCTGATAACTTCTTCAGTCTTACCTAACTGCTCCAACTGTGTTCTAAACGATGATATCCTTGCAATTAGAGGGTCCTTATTTGGATCAATCCCAGCCCCAGCTAAGACGGCATGATAAATCGACTCAAAATGCTTCACCAGATCGACGTATAATAGCCCCGCGTTGCATTCATTCAGATCATGTAAGTCATGGTTGGTGATATAATTCATGGTGTCTAAATAACCTAAAGCATCCATCTCTCTCGCCAGTTTTGATGCCTTATTAAAATCCCTCGTGTCCAGATAACCCACACGGACCTCTACCGTACGAAGCGCATACTCAGTGCGGATCTTATGGTAACCATGCTCCTTTTTTTCCGAATTTTTATAGGGAAGATGAAGATCACCCAACGTTTCTATCAATACATTCCGCTTCCATTTTTCAAACCTACTGGAGTGAGATAAAATGGGCTTCATTTTTTCCTTTATTACTTTACCTAATAGTTTGACTCGCCCTTGTTGATGTATTTCTTGCCGATAGGCTTTCCAAAACGCCCCATTATTTTTTTTATCTAAAAATAGACTATAAATAATTTGTTTTGCTGCTGTCATAACAACGCTGGACTCCGCGCTAGTCATTTTGTTATTTCGCTCTTGACCGGTTAAAACAGCTTGCACCGCCTGACACAATAACTCAGCATTATGCGACGGAGTCCTCAGGGTCTTTCCCTTAACAATGTTCTTTTTATACCGTCTGATAGCAACATCAATTATTTCCTCTAAGAGGGTGTCATTAAGCACCTCATCCCAGCGATGTCCATATAATGCCTGAAATACTGAATTTCTTTTATTATCCAAACCCTCACCAAAGGCAAAGACCATTGTTTGCTCGGGCATTTTATTTTTTGTAAACTGCCCAATGGCATCCTTATCGAAATAATCCGTTGGTAAATTGTCGTACACTCCACCATCAACGAATTTTAGCCACCGCCCACCAATCTTTATCTCAACAGGCTGCAAAATGATTGGAATTGAAGAAGAGGCTCTACAAGCTAACGCAATTTCAACATTTGGCGTGAGCTCACTGTTAAAAATAAAGAGCTCCCCACCGGGGAATTGTGTGGCAGGAATCACTAATTGTTTAAATTTATCGGGATAAAGTCGATTAAGAACAGCCAAATCACCAAACGTAAATCGTGGGTGAGGCCTCTTAAATTTTCTTAAAATCTTGAGAAGCTCAAGATCAACCTGTTCAATATTTTCGGCAACCACCAAACTAGCAAGAACTGCTCTAACTGTCTCAACAAGATGGTGGCGAATAAATTCCTCTATTGGCTTTCCATCTTTGGTTATTGTAGTGATGCCCGGTTTATTCCTGCTAAAGGTAGAACCCACCCGATTACCTAACATGCCTGATAAATTTGAAGCATGCAATTGCAGACGTAAAGTAGCGGAGGGCATACCAACGGCCATGAAAGCGGCTGTTATAGCTCCAGCCGATGCGCCAGAAAATGCGTCTACCCCTTTCAACAACCCTGACTTTTCCATTGCCTTGTAGCAACCAGGATACCCAATACCTTTCGCCCCGCCGCCGCTACAGACAACGCGTTTTATTCGTGCATGAAAATAGCTCATTATGTTTTCTAAAAAATCTTATTGTGTTCGGATTATATAATGATTTGGGGTCTAATGGCCAGTAATAGCCCATTATTCATGCTTTGGAAAAATCAAATGCTAGTATTGTCGCAATGGTTGACTGCTTAAGAGCCAAGGCGAGCAAACGCTCAATCCCTAAGGCCACCCCACTACATGCGGGTAACCCATGCTGTAGCGCTGCCAATAAATATTCATCCGCGGCACTTTCCTCTATTCCGCGCAGACGACGTATGGCGTTATCATCGTTGAACCGTTGCCGTTGTGCATCAACATCAGTCAACTCATGAAAGCCATTGGCCAGTTCAACCCCGCGGTAATACACTTCAAACCGCGCTGCCTCACCATGATGAACCTGTGCCAAAGCGGCTTGCGATACTGGAAAATTATACACAGCAACTGGAGCGGGCTCGTCTGCAAGTGCTGGCTCTACAACGTGGCTCATCAGTAAAAATAAATACTGATCACGATCTTGCTCGTCCTTTGGCAAAACCCCTAGTAAATTAAAATGCATTAAACATTGCTGAAGCTGGTGAATACTAGCGTTCATGGGATCAATATCACAAATATCGATGAACACTTGCCGATATGTTTTTTTTATCATCGGCGCACAACCCAATACTTGCTGCAATAATGCATCAACTTCCATCATCAATTGGTGATGGTCGATATCAAGTTGATACCATTCTAGCAGCGTAAACTCTGGGTTATGCCACCGACCTAGCTCGTCGTCACGAAATACTCGTGCCAACTGAAAGATCGAACCGCTACCCGCAGCAAGCAAGCGCTTCATGTGGTACTCAGGAGATGTCTGCAAAAAAAACGACTGTCCACGAAACATTACTTTAATATTGGCTAAATAAACATCGGTCACACCGAACTGCGCCATGATTGGTGTTTCAACTTCAAGATAACCACGGGTGTTAAAAAAAGATCTGATTTGCGCTAATAACTTAGCGCGTTGACGTAATGAATCAATTGATGCTGAGGGTTGCCAGTGAATAGAATCCATGGTTAATAGAAAATTCCTAGCTCAAGCCGCGCGACTTCGCTCATGCGCTCTTGCGTCCAAGGTGGTTCCCAGACCAACTCAACATTACAATCACTGATACCCTCCACTTGATTGACTGCTTGCTCAACAGTACCAGGAAACGTTTGTGCCACAGGACAACCCGGAGATGTTAGTGTCATTTGAATATGAGCAAGACCTTCCTCGTTGACTGCTATATCGTAAATTAAACCCAGATCATAAATATTCACCGGAATTTCAGGATCAAATACAGTTTTCAGAGCAACGATCACCGACTCTGCTAATGCTTCAGTGCTTTTCTTTTTTTTAAAACCAAGCATGATGTTACTCCGTGCTAACCGTAACGGCTTCTTTTTTCAATGCCGCCTCCAGGGTATGCCATGCCAACGTTGCACATTTAACCCGAGCAGGAAACAATCTCACACCAGCCAAAACAGCTAGTTTATCCATGGTCAACAAGGCATTATCCTCATCAAGCGTCACCATCGCATGAAAGCGCTCAAAAAGTTGATGTGCCTCACTAATGTTTTTACCTTGTAATGCGTCTGTCATCAGAGAGGCAGATGCTTGCGAGATAGCACAACCGCATCCCATAAAGCTAATATCTTGAATGACGCTATCATGAAGCCGCAAATAAACAGTGAGTTTATCGCCACACAACGGATTAAAACCCCTTGCTTCACAGGTAGCATCTTCCATTACCCGATGGTTACGTGGGTTACGATTATGATCAATAATAATTTCTTGATAAAGCTCTCGTATTTCCATCATCAAGCAAATACCTCGTTTACTTTCTGTAATGCCTTAACACATTGGTCAATTTCATGCGTGGTATTGTAAAATGATAATGAAATCCTACAAGTAGCAGCTACTTGATAAAAATCCATTAACGGCATCGCGCAGTGATGGCCACTGCGGACAGCGATACCTTCATTATCAAGAATCGTACCCACATCGTGGGCATGGATTTTACCATGAACAAAAGAAAGGATAGGCACTTTTTGTTTTGCTGTACCAATGATGTTATAGCCGTTCACCACTTTCAGTGCTTCTGTTGCATACTCCAGCAAATACGCCTCATAAGCCGCAATCACTTCCATATCAAGAGACCATAAGTAATCTAATGCAGCACCAAGGCCAATGACGCCCGCTATGTTCGGTGTGCCCGCTTCAAATTTATGCGGCAGTGATGCATATTCCGTCGCTTCAAACGTAACATACTTAATCATCTCGCCACCGCCCTGGTATGGGATCATGCTATCTAACAAACTCTCTTTACCCCACAGCACACCAATACCGGTTGGTCCGTACATTTTATGACCAGAAAAAGCATAGAAATCACAACCAAGTGCTTGTACATCGATTGGCAAATGAGCGGTGGCTTGTGCGCCATCCAATAAGACCAACGCCCCGTGGGCATGGGCCATCTCTATCATTTTTTTTACAGGATTGATGGTACCTAATGCATTAGACGCATAATTAATCGCAACAAACTTAGTATTACTGTTTAATTTTTTTTCAAATTCATCAAGTAACACATCGCCTTCGATGGAAATAGGCGCCACACATAATTTCGCACCTGTTTTTTTGCATAATAATTGCCAAGGAACGATATTAGAATGATGTTCCATATGCGTAATTAAAATTTCCTCACCTGGCTTTATGCGTGGCATTACAAAGCTATGCGCGACTAAATTGATGGCTTCTGTCGTACCGCGCACAAAAATGCATTCGCGCGCATGCGTCGCATTGATAAAACGCTGTACTTTCTCGCGTGCTGCTTCATATTGCTGGGTAGCTCGTGCACTTAAAGCATGCACACCACGATGAACATTAGCGTTATCATGAGTGTAATAATGCTGGATTGCATCAATCACTTCTTTGGGTTTTTGTGTAGTCGCTGCATTATCAAAATAAACCAATGGATGACCATTGACCGTCTGCTGCAAGACCGGGAAATTATTACGTATTTTTTGTAGATCTAGCGTCTGCATCAACTCAGTCATTCTGCTCATCATTTCATCCAAACTAGGGAGCCTATCCACTCTGCCAGCTCAACATTCGCTATAGCACGCATATTTTCAACAGTAAATGCTTGAACCAAATAACGGGTAGCCTCTGCTCGTCCAATGCCGCGGGTTGCCAAATAAAATAACGCATCTTCATCCAACTGTCCGACGGTCGCTCCATGCGTACAGCTCACGTCATCAGCAAAAATTTCCAATTGCGGTTTGGTATCAATTTCGGTATTTGCTGACAATAACAAGTTTTTATTTTGCTGCTTGGCCTCAGTATGCTGTGCATCTTTCGCGACAATCACACGCCCGTTAAACACCGCTCGTGAATGCCCATCCAATATCCCTTTATAGTCTTGTTCACTGCGACAATGAGGTGCAAGGTGTGCAACTAGGGTATGGTGATCCACGTGTTGAAGGTCGGTCGGTTTATACACACCATTCATGAAGCAACGGGCCCCAGGCTCACACAATTCGATGTTTATATCACTACGAACAAGCTTCCCACCTGTGCTGAATGAATGGCTCTCAAATTCACTTCCTGCCAACTGCTTTACTGCAATGTGTCCGATGTGATAGGCCAATTTACTTTCGCGTTGAATTTTGTAATGCGTAAGCTTTGCCTTTGCTGCTAAAGAAATTTCAGTAATGGTATTGATAAAATAGCAGCTTTGTTCATCACCCTGATAATCCTCGATAAGGCTTACGGAGCTTCCCTCCTCGAGAATCACTAAATGACGAAGATAAAGGGCACTATTGGCTTTATCTTGCCAATGTGAAAGCAACAATGGCGCGGGCAAACAAACCGCTTTGGGCAAGTAAATAAATAACCCCGCATTTAACATTGCTGAATTTAATGCTTGAAAACCATGTTGGTGCTGCAAAGCGGCATTCAGATAAGACTTTATTTTCTCTGCATGCTCGACCATTGCATCTGCCAACGGCATTATTACAACACCAGGGGGCAAACTTGCGGTCAATGCATCTGTACCTACCAAACGACCATTAACCAAGTAAATTGGATGCCCAACAGGGATATCCGTTGCTCTGAGCGCAGATACATCTTTCGTGCTCAGTTCATTGGTAAATCGTTGTTGCAAAAATGAATCAACCTTGGTGTATTTCCAATCTTCATCAAAACGCGCTGGAAAACCCAAGCGATCAAAATCAGCTAAAGCATCTTCCTGCAGGCGCGCAAGCCACGGAATTGTTGAGAATCCAGTTCTAACCTGCTGTTGGTAAAAATCCAAGAGTTCACTCATGCCTGCTCCGTCTCTTCCAACCAGCTGTAGCCTTTATCTTCTAACTCTAGAGCCAATGACTTATCACCCGATTTGATAATCCGACCATCCGCTAACACATGAATAAAATCAGGTTCAATGTAGTTGAGTAATCGTTGGTAATGCGTCACTAAAATAATAGCCCGCTCAGGTGATCGCATGGCATTAATCCCTTGGGAAATTTCCCGTAATGCATCGATATCCAAACCAGAATCAGTCTCATCAAGAATCGCAAGCTTTGGCGAAAGAGCAAGCATTTGTAAAATTTCGTTGCGTTTTTTTTCGCCGCCAGAAAACCCTTCATTGATACTGCGATACAAAAAGCTTTCGTCCATGTCCAATAATTGGCATTTTTCGCGGATAAAACTCAAAAATTCGATGGCATCTAAGGTTTTTTCGCCTTGCCCAAGACGCACAGCATTAACCGCCGCTTTGATAAAATTAATATTGGTCACTCCAGGTATTTCTACTGGGTATTGAAATGACATAAAAATACCTGCTTGCGCACGTTCTTCTGGTGCCAAACACAATAGTTCCTGACCCAAATAACTGATTTCACCACTAGTAACGTGGTAGGCGGGATGTCCTGCCAACACTTTTGACAAGGTGCTTTTACCCGAGCCGTTTGGGCCCATAATTGCATGCACTTCGCCAGCACGAACATGAAGATCAATTCCTTTCAAAATCGGCTGCTCACCAATATTAACATTTAACTGTTTAATTTCTAACATATTAACCTACCGCCCCTTCCAAACTGATGCCTAACAACTTGGTGGCTTCCACCGCGAATTCCATCGGTAACTCTTTCAACACTTGTTTACAAAAACCATTAACAATCATCGATACAGCATCTTCGGTATTAATCCCGCGCTGTAAGCAATAAAATAATTGTTCTTCACTAATTTTCGAGGTGGTTGCCTCATGCTCCACTTGTGCTGAGGGATGCTTCACCTCAATGTAAGGGAACGTATGTGCAGAACACTCACTTCCCATCAACAATGAATCACATTGGGTAAAATTACGTGCATTTATTGCCGTTGGTGCGATGCGTACTAATCCTCGATAAGCATTATGCGCATGCCCTGCACTAATACCTTTTGAAATAATGGTTGAACGGGTATTTTTACCTAAGTGAATCATCTTCGTGCCTGTATCGGCTTGTTGTCGATTATTAGTGACCGCTACTGAATAAAACTCACCCACTGAATCATCACCTTGCAATATAACACTTGGGTATTTCCAGGTAATTGCTGAACCGGTTTCTATCTGAGTCCACGATATTTTTGAACGCTTACCCTTACAAGCACCACGCTTGGTCACAAAATTATAGATCCCACCTTTGCCATCTTTATCACCAGGGTACCAATTTTGGACCGTAGAATATTTAATTTGTGCATCGTCCAATGCCACTAACTCAACCACCGCCGCATGCAATTGATTTTCATCCCGCATCGGAGCCGTGCAACCTTCAAGGTAAGAAACATAGCTACTGGAATCTGCAATGATTAACGTACGCTCAAACTGACCTGTTGAGGCGGCATTGATGCGAAAATAGGTCGATAATTCCATCGGGCAGCGCACCCCTTTAGGAATATAAACAAATGATCCATCGCTAAATACTGCCGAGTTTAACGCGGCATAGAAATTATCGCGGTAAGGTACAACTGAACCCAAGTATTTTCGCAATAGCTCGGGGTGCTCATGAACAGCCTCGGAGAACGGGCAAAAAATAACCCCTTTTTCAGCCAATTTTGCCTTAAACGTCGTGGCGACTGATACACTATCAAAAACCGCATCAACGGCCACGCCGGCAAGCATTTCTTGCTCCCGCAATGGTATTCCTAGCTTTTCATAAGTACGGAGTAGCTCAGGGTCCACTTCATCCAAACTTTTAGGCCCATTTTTGCTATTTTTAGGTGCAGAAAAATAAGAAATGGCCTGATAATCGATCGGTGGATAATGAACACTGGACCATTCTGGATTAGGCAAAGTTTGCCAGTGTCGGAAGGCCTCTAACCGCCATTCCAACATAAACTCTGGCTCACCCTTAATCGCTGATATTCGACGAATAACGTCTTCATTTAAGCCAGGGGGAAAGGTATCAACCTCAATATCGGTAATAAAACCATGCTGATATTCCCGCTCAAGCAGTGAATTAATTTGCTCATTACTTTTAGCCACGACTGACTCCAGGGATCTCTACTAGTTTCTTGATGCGCTCAAGATCTATAACCGAAAGGGTGGGCTTAGCCAATGCAGCCAAACTCACACTATCCAGAGCGGACTCTAT